>JBILUF010000122.1:0-7205 GCA_044371155.1 Bdellovibrionota bacterium | reverse complement strand
GGCACCCAACCCGTATACCGTTTCGGTAGGAAATGCTACGAGCTCTCCTCGACGGATGGACTCTGCTGCCTGTTTGATAGCACTAGCGGTAGGTTCAAGAATCATTTGCGTAAATTCCTGGCTGTTACGGCCGAAGCAGATCAATAGCTGGTTCTTTCTGACAGGTAGAGAGCATTTTGGAGAGCATCTCAAGCACCTCAGTAGTTAGCGTATCAGTGCCCAGGTGTGCAGAAAGCTGTGAATCAAATTTCTGAATACAGTCGCGGTCGAGGAGGCGGGGGCCTAGCAGTGCTGGAGCTGTGTCCAGATCCGGATTCGATGGCGCAACCTGCCAGCGTTGGGCCAGGAGGGCTCCTAGCTGCGAATGAGAACAGAACGAGTGTGTGCTAGAGACTCGCAGGCAGTTTGCAAAAGCAGCACCGGTGTAGGCGAAACACTCCTTTACCAACTCCTCGCAGGGAGTGCCGGTGCGTTGTGACAGAGCTGGAGCCGAGGAACTGATCGCGCCGTCTCTGCCGGTTGCGGCATAGGTCATGGATATACCGATTAGCCCATTAGCTACTACCAACAGCACACCAACAGTTGTCTTAGTCACTACTCGCATAAAAATCCCTCGGTACCGCCTGTTCGGACTTGGATTTTAGCACTGAAGCCGCGCCTAGGAAAATTAGCCTAAGCTCCTGCAAGGATTGATAAATGATCCCCAAAACTAGAGCCTGCTACTTGGGATGAGCGCACGTTTTGGTGTGAGGGTCAGCAGAAAAGCCAAGGCGGTGAGCGGAGCAAGTTCAGAGAATATGCGCAGCTCATCGAGCTTTCCCGCGCAGAAAAGACCGATAGACAGCGACAGAGCTCCGTAGAATGCGGCGCACAACCGTCCATCCTGAGCTTTGCGGGTGGCCAGCACCCAGAGTAGCAGGAATCCCCCTAGGCAGCTAATTGTAGCAGCAATCGTCAGGGGCTCTTGGAGTGCGGCTAGATTTTCCAGGATATTTGGGTGCATCACATATCCATGATTACCGCGATACTTAAAGAACAGGCTCGCTTTGATGGTAATCCAGACTCCCAAAAGTACACAGGAGTGGATTGGCCCGGTCAGCCAATGGCGAGGTCGCATGATGTTTGGTGGTAAGAACCACAGTATCGGTAAGATAAAGAGGGTAGTTTCTCGGTTGAGAGTCCCAAGAATGAATAGGGGATAGAAGGCTACTATCCTTCCAGCAAAAAGAAGGAGGTAGCTGAGAATAACCACTACTACTGAAATTGTATCCGAAGGGTAGAAAAGATTTGGGCCTGGGGTATACGCTTGCAGAAGGATAAGAGCCATAAGCAGAAATGCCAGCCCTAGTAGTTGGCGCAGCACACCATTAACAAATAATCGGGTCAGAGCAAGGAAACTCAGCATTAGCGCAAACATCGAGGCGGTCTCGAACGCGAGGAAAGTAGCAGTGATGTTGGGCGCACTTTGTAACTTCAGCCCTATCACGGTGAGCCATGCCGCAGGAATCCAGTCGGTAAGCAGGTCTGGGATCGGGGTGTTTTGGAGCATCGCTACACACCATGGCACAAGTGCTCTGTACTGATACGGAAGATGTCCAATTCCTTGCACTAGCTTTTCAGGGATAGCCCCCACATACACTGAGACAAAGTTCATGCGAAGTATCGTCAGTGCGCTCGCCAAGCCTAGAACGAGAACAATAAGTAGCGCGCGTAGGAGCGCGTGATATCTAAAGTGTGCGCGTTTAGGAGCCGGGCTATCGGAGGAAGGGGACAAGGTCACGCCGAGTCACTTTCTATATTCACAAAGCTCAGTTAGTACCCCGCCAAACGAGGAGGGATGCAGGAACGCGATATCAGTGCCGTGCGCTCCAGGGCGAGGGACATCGTCGATGAGTTTTACTCCGAGTGCTTTTAGTCGCGCTAATTCGGCTCTGATGTCCTCGACTCTATAACAAAGGTGATGAAGGCCGGGGCCGCGGGTGTTTAGGAATTTAGAGATCGTGCTTTCAGGTGCAGTGGGGGCAAGCAGCTCCAGTCGAGTGTTACCCAGGTCAATAAAACAGAGCTCAATGTGCTTATCGGTTAAGGTCTCACGATGTTGCACCGAGAGCGAAAAACGCCGCTGGTACTCCGCTACAGAGGCATCAATGTTATGAGTGGCGATACCGATATGGTCAAGAGGAAGCTGCATGGAAGGGACTATAGCAGCTCGGAGCTATCGCTGCACGGATGAGTTGCAGAGATCCGTATTGCCAAGAGCGGGAACTAGCGCTTCTAAAGGCCGGTTTGGGGGGCGCTCTAGCCCGATTTGTAGAGGTATATCTGGATCCCCGACAAGTCGTGCAAGCGGAGAAAAAAGGGGTTAGTGGCTCTGTGCGCTAAGAACTCTTTAGTGGTAAGTTAAAGCGGCTGAATGGTTGCAGCCTGATTTAACTCCCATGTTCGAGCGAAACCCTGTCCTGCCAGTCACTAGTCGGCCAACAGTTGCCGAGATCGATCTTGACAGGCTCGAGAGCAACTATCGTGCGCTGGCAGCAGTCGCTGCACCGGCTTCGGTGATGGCCGTTCTAAAGGCGAATTCATACGGGCATGGGCTTGTGGGCTGTGCGCTGCGGCTACAGCGCGCAGGATGCCGATACTTTGGTGCTGCCATTGTCGAGGAGGGGGTGCAGCTTCGGGAGGCTGGGATAACAGCTCCTATCTTAGTCTTTGGCGGATTTAGTGAGGAGCAGCTTCCTACATATATTGCGCATGACCTTGAGCTCACAGCTTCTTCGATTTTGAAGCTCAAGCAAATCGAGGAGACCGCAGCACGGATGAAAAAGCGTGCACGGGTGCATCTAAAGATCGATACCGGCATGGAGCGAATCGGGGTGCATCATTACTCTGCGGAGCAGTTCCTGGTAGAGGCGCGCGCTCTTAATTGGATCGATGTTGTCGGAGTCTATTCGCACCTAGCAAGCGCCGATGCCGATTCATTGTCGCACACCGAACTACAGTTGGAGCGGTTCCTTGAGTGCATCGAGTTTTTCCCGCGAAACTCTCTCCCGATGCCGCTTCGGCATATCGCCAATTCAGCCGCACTTATAAGAATGCCTGAAAGTAGGCTTGATCTGGTGCGCCCAGGGCTTGCTCTCTTTGGGCTTTATCCGCGAGCTGATCTGGCAGCAACGGTGAAACTTGCTCCGGTGCTCTCACTAAAGTCTAAGGTGGTATATTTTAAAGTTACTAAAAAGGGGGCTCCCGTAAGCTACGGTGGCACCTGGATTGCGCCGCAGGACACCCGCATGGTGACGATTCCGATTGGATACGGGGATGGATACTTCCGTGCTCTCTCTAATAAGGGTGAGGTGCTCATCCGCGGCAAGCGCTATCCCATTCGCGGCACTGTGTGCATGGACCAGCTGATGGTCGAGATCGGGCAGGGTGAGGCGTACAACGGTGACGAGGTGGTGCTTATCGGGGCACAAGGAGGTGAAGAGATCTCCGCTGATGAGCTGGCGCAAAGAATCGGCACAATAAGCTACGAAATACTCTGTGCTATTAATCCGCGTGTGCCGCGGATGTATAAGGGGTAGCGTCCTTAAGGAGCGCGGGCATCTTGCCCGCAATTGTTCGCAGTGCCGATCCTTCGCGACCAAGCGGAGCGCGACCATCTTGCCCGCAATTGTTCGTAGTGCTGATCCGGTGCAACTAAGTCCCTTATGCGCGAGCTCTATCAACTTTTAAGCAACGAATTTCACCTGCAGGCAATTGCGGGCGGGACGCCCGCGCTCCTCGCGCAATTGCCACCAAGATGGTTGCCGACTCGCGGGTGGTGAGCGTCCACAATTATTTCGTTTTTGAGAATGTTTTCAGCGCCTTATTTGATATCCACCGAGAGTGTTTCGACTTCTTATGCGACCCCGCTTTGGGAGGATTGAATTTGAAACGCTACGCGACCCTGATGAGATAATCCGCCATAACCATCGATAGCAGGTGGCAATAGTAGTGCATCGTGCGCTCACTAAGGTGTGTAGTCTCTAACCTCAGTTTTGTATGGTTAGCGACGAACAGCGGGGCAGCGGCGGCTGCTCTAGCAAGCTCAGATACGAATGGATAGCTCATGGGTGATACAGTGAAGCATCATGGCTAAGACAGCGGTCGCAGCGAGAACTGTATCCGACAACCTACTGCAGGCGCCGAGTGTGCCAAGAATCAGTGAGTACCATGGGGCAGCGCTTTGTCCGCTTCTCCCCGAACAGGGGCGAATCTTTGTTGCAGATACTCGAGATGATTTTCTTGCAGCGGCCTTCCGCTTTGAGCTTGCCCCGCATTCCGTCGGACTTATCCTCGGTCGGCCCTCCCTATCAAAAGAGTTTAACGATCGCTTCACCTGCGCTGGTTTTGTCCATCCCGTAACTGGGGGTGTAGTGTTCCCTCCGATCCAGGATGCGAAGTTTCGTAGGGCGCTCGAAGATGCTGTCAGAGAAACACCCACGGTCGATTGGAGTCATTTTGACCTTTCCATACGGGACAAGGGGACCCACTGGAAAAATCCCAAGCTAGAGCAGAGCGGATTCCCGTGTCATCAATTAGGTGGACCCAAGTTGGCCACGGAATTATTCGCTGAGTGGAGGGGGCTTGCTGGTGGCTTGAGTAGGTCTGGATATGAGCTCCGATTTGAAGGTAGTGCTGTAGTGGTATTGAAGCATCCGCCTTCCGAGACGGTGAGCCCGCTTCTTGATAAGAACCACCCTGAGTATTTTCGAAGGATCATTGAGCTTGGGAATTTTATAGGGAGCGCTTATTTTGGCTCAGCAGTGATTCACCCCGCTCCACTCGTACCCAAGGAATCGCTGGGCACGCTTGTATCTGAGGTGATTAAACATGCTCCCGAGGGGGCCGTATTTACAATCGGTCCGGAGGGAATGATTCGGGTGAGAACAGGGTATAGGAGCGAGGGCTCAAGTTGTACTATCGAGAAGTTGGGCACGGAGGATGGAGAATCTGCGTACATGGTATATCCCGGGATGCCAAGCGGGCGCAGCACTGTGGTAATTCGGACTAATGGAGTAGCAGAGATTAACGGTCGTCGCGTTGATCTTAAGGTGCTGCAACAGTGGGAGGACCCGCTTATTGGCTCCAGAGCCAGCAGAGAGGGGCTCCTCTTTGCGCGTGGCAGCTGTACGGAGGGTCGCTTCCCTGATGAAAGCGGCACCTATAGTCGGTTCCCAATTTTGATAAAGCAAGATGACTATGTGCCGGAGGGCTTCTCGATTGTAAACGGACAGAGAGGGGGCGACAGAGTGTTTCTCTCCACTGTTCTAAAGGATAGGTTTATCAACTCAGATGAGAGTCGCCGTGCTTTGAGCGGGGATAGAGTAAGCCTAGTTTCTCCCGGAGTTGACGAGCAGCGGCCTGAGAAGACCTTTACTTTTACATTGCCATAATCGCCCCTCTCATCGCGCGGAAAAGCCGATAAAAAAACGGGGGCGAGCATCGCTGCCCACCCCCGTTCTAAGAACGAATGGTTTCGATGATTACATCATCCCTTCCATTCCGCCCATTCCACCCATGCCGCCTGGGCCGTGGGAATGAGGCTTGTCCTCCTTTGGCTTCTCAGAGATGACGGCCTCGGTGGTGAGCATAAGCCCAGCAATCGAAGCGGCATTCTGAAGAGCAGTGCGAACCACCTTCACTGGGTCGATGACACCAGCTTTCATGAGGTCCTCGTACTCGCCAGTGGCAGCGTTGTATCCGAACGCACCCTTCTCGGAACGCACTCGATTTACTACCACTGCTGGCTCAGCGCCGGCGTTAGCCGAGATGGTGCGTAGCGGGGCCTCTAGAGCGTGTCGAACAATCTTCACGCCCCAGCTCTGGTCCTCGGTAACACCCTTTAGCTTCTCGAGCTTCTCGATAGCGCGCAGGAGAGCAACGCCACCGCCAGGAACGATTCCTTCCTCAACGGCTGCGCGAGTTGCATGGAGAGCATCCTCAACGCGGGCCTTCTTCTCCTTCATCTCCACCTCAGTGGCTGCGCCAACGTGGATCACAGCGACTCCGCCAACGAGCTTTGCAAGACGCTCTTGGAGCTTCTCGCGGTCGTAGTCAGAGGTGGTCTCCTCGACCTGGTTGCGAATCTGCTGCACGCGAGCCTTGATTGCATCCTTCTTGCCAGCACCGTCGATGATAGTGGTGTTGTCCTTGTCAACCACGAGTCTCTTGGCGCGGCCAAGGTCCTGGATGGTGACATTCTCAAGCTTGATGCCGAGGTCCTCGGTGATGCACTTTCCGCCAGTGAGAACTGCGATATCCTCAAGCATCGCCTTACGACGATCGCCGAAGCCCGGAGCCTTCACTGCGCACACATTCAAGGTGCCACGGATCTTGTTCACCACGAGAGTTGCAAGAGCCTCGCCCTCAACCTCTTCCGCGATGATCAGAAGCGCACGGCCTGACTTAGCCACCTGCTCCAACACTGGGAGGAGGTCTTTCATGCTGCTGATCTTCTTTTCGTTGATCAGGATGAATGCATCCTCAAGCTCGGTAACCATCCGGTCTGGGTTGGTTACGAAGTATGGCGAGAGGTAGCCACGGTCAAACTGCATACCCTCAACAACATCAAGGGTAGTCTCAAGGCCCTTGGCCTCTTCAACGGTGATAACGCCCTCTTTGCCCACCTTCTCCATAGCCTCAGCGATGATCTTTCCGATCTCGGAATCAGCATTTGCAGAGATAGTACCTACCTGAGCGATCTCTTCCTTGCCCTTGGTGGCACGGCTCATCTCGCGGAGTGAATCAACCACCTCTTTAACAGCGGCATCGATTCCACGCTTGAGCGACATTGGGTCATGTCCGGCCTCAACCAGCTTCAAACCCTCGGTGTAGATAGCATCAGCCAACACGGTTGCGGTGGTGGTGCCGTCTCCAGCGGTGTCAGAGGTCTTCGAGGCGACTTCCATCACAAGCTTTGCGCCCATGTTGTTGGTCTTGCCCTCGAGGTCGATCTCTTTAGCAACAGTCACACCGTCTTTCGTAACGGTGGGAGCGCCAAAGCTCTTCTCGATAACTACGTTGCGTCCACGGGGTCCCATGGTTACGCGCACTGCATCGGCCAAAATGCGAACACCCTTCAGGATCTCCTTACGGGCTTCAAGGCCAAACTTTACGTCCTTTGCCATGATTAATTTCCTTTCTAAATAAATTTATTACGCTTCGAG
>JBILUF010000121.1:0-7251 GCA_044371155.1 Bdellovibrionota bacterium | reverse complement strand
CAAATGCAGGGCCAGGAACCCGGGGGATATCCTCTGAAGAATCTTCGAGCTGTGTCTGAGGTTTTAAAGCGACTATCCGAGAAAAACATGTCGCTTTATTTCGATCTGATGGCTAGCGCCTTCCAGAAGGCAAAGCCAGCCAGCGAATCTGAAATCGCTCGAAAGGCTCGCAGGGTGCAGAAAAAGATCGTGCACCCTGGAGCTCTCATCAAAGAGATGATGCGTTCTCGTAATCTCTCCAAAGAGCGATTGTTGGCAAGCTTACGGATCGAGCCAGCTGATTTTGATGCCCTGCTAAACGAGCAGCGAGGGATCGACCAGGATATCGCCAAGGAGCTAGCTAGGACCCTCGGCATGACCTCTGTCGAATGGCTAAGGCTACAACGCGAGTACGAGAATAAAACAAAGAAGGGCAAGTAAATTCGCTCTCGAACTACTTGCCTTGGCAAGAAGGCGCTAGCACCCCTGGCAGATAGTGCAACGTATAAAGGAATGTGTTTCTCAAAAAACGGAAGAGCTATCGCGCGTTGCACCCCCCTAACAGACTCTTGGGAAACGCCACAGCACGGTCTGCCTCATACCACCAACCTACTCCAACGCCGCCAGCACTTACGGGACTAGCGCTGGAGCCAATCTCTCGCGCAAAGAGGAGGCAGAGAACTGTGCTGTTTTTCTAAACAGGAACACTCTTGGATGGTCATATACGGAAAATGACTCATCAGCTCTCTCATCGGGAAACTTCCATTGACCAAGTGATGGGTATGACTCAAAGGTCTTTATCAGGGCAAACCCCACGCTGCTGGTGTGAGTCTCTGGCTTTAATTGCACAAAACATTCCAAAAGCTCCTCACTATCCGGACAACCGATAAGATCACGATAGAACCGCTGAGTCATAGGATAGACACTTGAGAGCCGCCCCACTGAGCCCCACACCCGCTGTGAGGTGATAAAAACGTAATCAGCTTTATCCAGAGCAGAGATAATCTTTTCAAGTTTCAAAGGCTCGTCACGGAAAAAGAGCTCAAGAGTGAGATCGCCATCATACATACCGCCAAAAGGATCAAACCCATCGATCCGCAGGGGTAGTGTGTCATCCCACGGGGTCTCGTGCCCGATACGAGGACGCCGCAGCACCAGCGCACTCGAAGAATTTTGAATGGTAAGAATTACTGGATACTGTCGCCCTGGCTCAAATCGCAGGAGCGAGGGGAACGATATCCGAGATGACCCCGCAGCGGAGGAGCGCTCCGGCGTGACCCCGGGTATCGAAACAGAGATGGTTGCACCTTCGGGCATTTGCTGCTCAATAAAACCAAGCTGCAAGCCCGATGCATATACCTCACGCGAAACGGTAATGCTAAACCGTGCAGGAGCATTAGGGCCAATTGTAATGGCTGCTGGAAGGCTGAGCGGGTACATTGCCTCTGCGTTATTGGTGGTGGTCGAAAGGCTAAGCGCGGCTGGGATATTATTAAAAATCCACCGCGACGCAGCGACACGGGGGGTTTCGCGGGTATAGATCCGAGTGAAGGCAAAGCACCACAGCACCGAATACGCCAGCACTGCAGCCACCCCAAGCATCACGACTCTCCTTGCTCGCTGAGATGCTGCAGCATAGATATGCATGCAAAAGCACCCCGTCACCACAAAGAAGATCGGATAGGCTGGCAGTTGATAGCGGAGGTACCTATTGGGTGCTACCAGAGCAAGGTAGACGAATGCCGCGACCCCCCAACTTGCAACTAACACATAACGCCAATCTCGGAAGCGAATAGCGAGATATACCCCCATCGATAGGGCCAAGGCTATCAGCACGAATGGGAGCTCTCCGACCCCCCAATGAAACATATTGCTGATGCTAAAAAACGGGGTGCGATCAATCCATTGCACCGCTGGGGGATATCCAAGCGAGGGCTGCCCCAGGCGAAGCTGCTCTTGAAGATTCCCAAGCCAGCGCTCACTTAACGTTAGGTCCCAGAATCCCGGCCCCGAAAAAGCATAGGGATGGGTCACTCGAAAAACAAAAAATGCGGCTAGTGCTGCCATTGCTACACCTGTTGCCAAGGGGCGCAGCGCCCTGGAGCGAATCAGCGCTGCTGGGATTATCCACGCCAAAACCAAACCACATGGAGCCTTTGTGGCAGCGGCAGCACCGGCGAATACACCGCTCCAAAAGCACCACCACCCAAATTCGAGCGACCTATCATGAGGGGACTTAGAGACCCTGGCGAGACAGAGCATCGCTAAGGTAGAAAAGCATGTGGCCATGCTATCTACAGTTCCAAAATGGGCCTGCTGCACCAATCCAACGCAGGTGGCGCATAGGACTGCAGCAATGAACGCCGCAGCAAAGCCCCGCAAGGACCAGGCAAGGGCTATGACCGCACCTACTGTCACCATGTCGCACGCCACAGAGACCCAGCGCCCAATCATGTGCATCTGATGGATCTGCCAAGAGCTTAAAAGCTCCATGAGCCCTTTGACTACGAACAGCGGCAGAGTGCCGTAGACATAGAAATTCGTTCCGCGATTGAGCGGATTCATCGGTGAGTGTGCAGTATCAAAATAGAGCGACCAAGAAATCCCCCATCCGATCGACCCTTGCGTCATATTAAGAAACCGCTCGTCAGGGTGCAGTCCCGCACCCTCGTCCCAGTTAAGTCCGAGAGCGCGAAAGTAAAATGCCGCCGTGATGATGGCGAGAAAAATACCGATCCTTTTGAGTGTCCCAAGCGGAGCATTCATGGGGGAAAAATACCCCAGAGTTGCTTCAGGTTGCTAGAGCGAATACTTCACGCAATGGAGTCGCTGACCTTGATCAAGGCGAGGTGGGGTCGCAAGTGATGGTGTTGCCTGGATGCTGAGGATGTTTGCACACCGCAGATCCCCGTACATTCTTAAACTGAGAGTGCTCACGACCGAGAATGGCCTGCCCCCATGGCTTCTCCGACGTCGCCGCAGCGAAGGTTGACGCTCCGCCAACTGCGTAAAGCGGCCTAGGGCTTCGACGCTCCTTGGCACCTCGATCCCCGGGGTCGATTCGCGCATACTTCATGCGCTCTCTCTGTCCTGAAAAGTCATGGCATTAAGACAATGGCGTTATTGCCGCTGCTGACGAAGGCGCAAAGGTCGTGCTAGCCATCTGTTACCTTCTACCCTTTTTGCACACGGAGGATGTGTGCAGCTGCAAGCTCTATGTGGTGCAAAAAGGGTAGAATAGCGTCCCCGAGAGGATTTGAACCTCTGGTGAAACTTACAAACGCTGCGCCAGCTCGCGTTTGTTGAGGACAATCAGAGGTTCAAATATTGAAGTATTTTAGTTTTGGCGTACCCGAGAGGATTTGAACCTCTGACCTCTGCCTTCGGAGGGCAGCGCTCTATCCAGCTGAGCTACGGGTACAAAGAATATCGTCGAGGGATACTACTACCGGGCTGTGCTTAATTTCAACACTCAGCACCTTACCCAGTGCCGCCCTAGCAAACCTGGGCCCAACGCCGGGGTCCAAGGCAACATTCCTCTACCGCGGAGCGATGCCATACCGGTTTTCAAACGGGGAACTGCCATGCTCCACCGCCACGCGACCATTAGCCGAGAGCCTCCACAGAATCTTAAAAACGGTCTCTGTGTTATTGTCCTCTTTCAATGCAGCGGCTAGCTCACTCGCCGACAAAAGCTGCGAGCTCGATTTTAAATGCGCTATCACCTTCTGCTGTAGCGCTAGCACCTGCCCCGCCGCCTTCTTACCCGCTTCTACCCCAGGCTGATGATAGGCATTGACATTCACTAACGAAGCATACAATCCCACCGTCCGCTCAAACAGCGCAATCAGCTGCCCAACGCTGCGCGCAGAGACTTGGTCTATCGTAATAGTGATACTCTCCCGATCTTTTTCAAACAGAGCTGCACGGGTGCCTAGAAAAAATCCCGCAAGATAATCTCCGCAGTATACCCCGGGCTCTACCTCGACATCTTTTGCATCATGCTGAGGGGAGATTCCTCCGGGTAGCGCGTTTCTATCGTTGAGCACCTCGATAAAGATCGCAAAGAAATTATTAAGTCCCTCGCGTAGCTGCTGAACATAGGCGTGCTGATCGGTAGACCCCTTGTTTCCGTATACCGCGATCCCTTGATTAACTACCCGTCCGGAGAGATCGAGCTCTTTGCCCACGCTCTCCATCACCAGCTGCTGCAGGTAGCGGCTAAAGAGCTCAAGCCTGTCTTTGTATGGCAGCACCACCATGTCTTTTAGCCCCTTGCCGGAGCCAACGTAGTGCCACATCAGCGCCATCAAGGCCGCTGGATTTTTTGCAGTCACGGTGGATGCCGTAAGCTCATCCATCTCGCCTGCTCCTGCTAGCATTTCATTGATGTTAAAGCCCTGCAGCGCTGCGGCCAAAAGTCCTACAGCGCTCAACTCAGAGGTCCTACCTCCTACCCAGTCCCACATCGGGAACCGAGCAAGCCAGCCCTCCGAGGTGGCGGTCTTATCCAGCTCACTTCCGGCCATCGTGATGGCGATAAACGATTGGGCGAAATTGAGCCCGGCGCGCTGCCATGCCGCCTTTGCAACTAGTTGCCCGTTGCGGGTCTCTTTAGTACCACCTGATTTCGATATCACAAGGCACAAGGTCTTTGAGAGATCAGGGATACTTCCAAGTACCTTCTCCATGCCGTCTGGATCTGTATTATCAAAGCAGTACAGATCAATTGGATCGGCTGCTGTCCCTAAGGCCTGGTTTACAAACTGAGGCCCCAATGCTGAGCCACCGATTCCTACCAGCAATAGATGCTGATACCGACCACCATTTGGCGGTGCTATCTTGCCACTATGCACCTCGGAGGCGAATGTGTTTATCCGGGCTACGGTGGATTCTATCTCAACCTTAGTTTGTGCATCTGGGGCCAGCGATGGATTCCTTAGCCAATAGTGCCCAACCATGCGGCGCTCATCTGGGTTGGCGATCTCCCCTTTAACCAGCGACTGCATCGCACTAAAGGCCTCCTGCATCTTTGGCTCCATAGAGTCCAAGAAGGAGGAAGAAAAATTCATCCGACTAATGTCCAGCGCAAACCCAGCCTTCTTGTCGACACACAGGTGTGTGCGATACTTATCCCAAAGGGTTCTAGCGTCCATACGGGCTCCTAACTGGTAATCTTAAAGTGCTGACAACTGGGCTCCGGTCGTTCCCCGTCCTGGTCATACTACAGAATGTACTCTCTCCAGAGCCATATAATTGAATTCAATGCTCTTTTATGCCTGAAGCAATATACGAAATTCTCTGGATTACATTGATGAAGCTAAGTCATTTATAATAGAATTAAGCGGGTCTGTTGGCTAAGCTCGCCGGGAGCGAATACTAGTTGGATTTCATGAAAGAAAATATCGTATTCCTAAGGGAATGCCTGCAAGAGTTCGATGCAACAGGCTCAATCTGCCCGACCTCCCGCTGGGCCGCTCAGGCCCTCATTGAACCTCTTCGAGGCGGCAGTCAGGGAAGGAAGATTCTAGAAGTGGGTCCAGGAACAGGCTCTGTGACGGTCCACATACTCGATGCCATGCGCCCCGATGATGAGCTCATTATCTGTGAGCTCAATCCTCGATTTATGAAGGCCCTTAAGGAGAATATTGCGGAGCATCCAGGGTTTATCCGCAATCGCGAGCGGATATCGTTCTTTGAAGGCCCAGTGCAGTCGATCCCTTCAGAGGGAAAATTCGATCTGATAATTTGCGCTATCCCATTTCTCAATCTGCCCTTCGAAATTGCCCGCGAGATATTTTTGAAGTTTGATGAGCTTAGCTACCCGCACACCTCTCTTACCTACTATGAGTACATGGGCCTGAGGCAGCTCGGTAAGGCGGTATCGGCTGGCAACCGCAAGCGGTTTACAGATCTTGAGAATTTTATCGCCTCCCACTACGACGAGAGTCTGCGCAGCAAAAAACGGGTATGGCTGAACTTCCTGCCGATTAACGTATATCGGTTTGACGGATTGGCGACCGACGGATTAGCAGCCTAGCGACTAATAATGGAACAGCCTTTTTGAGGCCCGATATATTGGGGCGGGAAATGCCGTGGGCGCTGTCCTGCTTACCCTACTTTGTGCCGGTTTCGGCTACCTTGCCCTGCTCGGAAAACTTAGTCTGTTCAGATGGCTTCAAAAGACCAACGCGTCTAAGAAGCCATAGCAAAGGGCCACTTGCAACGTATGCACCCGCTAAGCAGAGGAACCCAATTTGGTTGTAGTACCACAGTGCTGCAATCCCTGCGCCGAGCAGCAGGAAAAGCTCAGCGCCAGTAACACGCACCTTTTTTATGCTAAAGAACTCAATTTTCGACACCATCAATGCAGCAAGGGTCAACATTAATAGTGCATCGAAAATAGTTCGATATGGAGATGTCGAGGCAGTCGGCAGAAAATTGATATAGGCGGCAACTAGCCCCGCAGCGCCGGGTGTTGGAAGGCCGGTGAAGCCCTTTAGATTCTCGGCCTGGATATTGAATCTTGCCAGACGACTAGCCGCGCACAGTGCGTAGACGAATGCAATCGGCACACCGAGCTCATTGGCATACGGCTGAAACGACCAGTAATAGACCACGAGCGCCGGAGCCAGCCCGAAGGAGACAAGGTCCGAGAACGAATCAAATTCAACACCAAATTTTGAGGTTGCCTGCAGCCGACGAGCCACTCGACCATCAAGACCATCCAAAACTATCGCAATAGCGATGGCGTATACAGCTTTTTCAAAGTGATTAGCTGAAGCGTATATTATCGCCAAAAATCCACAAAACATGTTGCATAACGTCACCGCATTCGGCACCAGAAAACGCCTGCGATGAAAGCGCTCTCGCAATTCCAAGCGCGAGATCTTTGGTTTAATCATCCGGATTCGCTCGATACGGGTGGGCGTTTCATCGTTCATACAAGACACCCTGCATATAAGACACCAAGGAGCATTCGAATGCGGCCGCCATTGATTTTAGCCTTCTTGGCAAATGTAGCGGAATACCGAGCGGCGAGCAATGAGAGCCCTCAGAGGCTCATTTGGGAAGCCACTTGGATTGTGCAATAAAGCTCGCGCCGCGTACTCCGTTGTACCCCTCATAGCGAGGAAGTATGGAGAGAACGCGGATTACATTCGCGGCGATTAGGAAAACTAGCACCGCAGCCCCGAGTATCTTTCGACTAGGCCCGCCAAGGCGGCGCAACAATTCAAAAGCTCCACAACCAATTAACAACGACATAGGAGC
>JBILUF010000120.1:0-7260 GCA_044371155.1 Bdellovibrionota bacterium | reverse complement strand
TTTTACAAGGTCAGCCTTACCGTGTTTTCCAGATAGATAAATCTTCAGGGCTTTAATTGCTGTTTCTATAGCAAGAAATCGAAAAGCATCGACGATGGTTCTCTCTTTATCAAAGATGTTGATTACTGCGCCTCCGAGTCTTATTCTTGTGCTTCCAATTTTCGAATCTCTCATTCGAACTATTTTTACTCGTGGTCTTCTTGGAGCAAACTGTTTGTGAGGTATGGCGATCCAATGGCGCCGAGGAATCTCGTCAGTAAGTTCATATATAGCCAGAGCCGAGATAAGACACACTTTCCCGTTTGGAATACTCTCTATCGTGGCGACAAGGTCTTCCCATTCAAAAGGGACTTCTTTACGTTCCGTTCCGATTCCTTGATATACGCCATGACTTAGGCGTTCGATTTCACCTTTATTGACATAGTATGAAAGCAGGCTAGCGCTGACCCCAAGCTCTCTGGCTTCTGATGCTGTAAAGCTGGCTTTGCGAAGTAGCCGCTTTATCTTTATGAGGGAGGAAGGTTTCATAGCTAAACCTTAACATTTCTACCCAATAACGTATAGTGGGTAGATATATTAAAATATGATACGATAATAGGCGGAAATTATGTACTTTTACAATTTCATGAGATTTCAGAATTGCCCCAAAATTGGATGCAAAAAGGATGCGCGATTTCACGAAACCCCTATTTTATGCGGGTTTCAAGGAGCTCAGATACTCCACCCCAAGTCATAACCTTCGGGGCATATCGAATTGGCTCTACTTTGGTTTGGTCGTACTACTCCTACTCAGGTAGAAAATAACGCAAACGTTTTTTCCGCAGTCGAATTTCAGATTCACCGCAAACTTAAGGCTCAGTAAATGTGAAATTATCTCGTAGTCTGCTTGCATATCCGCAGCTTGTCCCTCCTCAGCTCTCGTTGAAACAAAAGGCAGATGATGCGCGCCAAGCCTTGAGTTCACGCTGCATATTGTAGGTTCTCGGAAGTTCCAAAAAGTTCATCTCTAGCTGACGCCGATCAGGGGGCGCAGATCACTAGCGCGTACATTTCAGGCGAGGGGACGTTTTTGCTTCTGAATTGTCTTGATAGGCCATAGAGTCGAGGGTGGGCATTACATTACATGATTTGTCCCGCAACAGTTTCGAATAGCGATACCTCGACATGCAAATCAGTGTTCGCCTGCTTTCAATTATAATCGCGATTGGCGCTGTGCTGGTGCTGACCTCGCCAGCCGCCCACAGCACGCCGCCTAACGCGCCATCTGATGGGATGGTGTGGCTAAAAGGTGGGGAGTTTCTTATGGGCTCAGATACCTTTACAGATGCTAAGCCATGGCATCGTGTATATGTGGACGGTTTCTGGATAGACAAGACCGAGGTTACAAACAGCGAATTCAACCGATTTGTTGAGACCTCCCATTATGTAACGTTGGCCGAGCGAACTCCGACCGAAAAAGACTTGCCGGGAGTCTCGCTGGATAAGCTCCTCGCTGGCTCAGTGGTGTTTATGCCGCCGAGTCATCCAGTATCTCTTCGTAATCATTTAAAATGGTGGTCTTTTGTTAATGGTGCGCAATGGCGTTATCCACTCGGGCCCACAGGTGATCTTAAGGGGAAGGAAAATCATCCGGTGGTGCATGTCGCCTATGATGATGCAGCCGCTTACTGTCAGTGGGCGGGCAAGAGGCTTCCGACCGAAGCAGAGTTCGAGTTTGCGGCACGCGGTGGACTTGAGAAAAAGGCCTATGTCTGGGGGGATGAGTTTCGTCCTGATGGCAAGTGGATGGCAAATACATTCCAGGGACACTTCCCCGATACCAACACCAGCGAAGATGGTTTTGCTGGCACGGCTCCAGTCGCTACGTATCCGTCAAACGGCTATGGGCTGTTTGATATGGCCGGTAATGTATGGGAGTGGTGTCGCGATTGGTATCGACCTGACTACTATCAGACCCTTGCCGTAAGCGGCGCGGTTGCACGCAATCCTGAAGGTCCCCGGGATAGCTATGATCCAAGCGAGCCCGCGGTACCTAAGCGAGTCTACAAAGGAGGATCATTCCTCTGTACCGATCAATACTGTAGACGTTACGAGCCGGGCGCTCGCGGCAAAGGGGACCCCAGCACGGGGACAAATCATATAGGGTTTCGCTGCGTGAGATGACTCAGACTTCCTGGCGACATGTCAAAAGTGACAGGTCAGAAAAGTGGAGATAGGAGGTGTCTCTGATTGGCTGTGTTTGTGGATGATATCCGAAACAATCGGATATCCGCACGTTTTATACTCAGAGCGAAGATGGCCGCGGAAACCGCACGATTTTTCCTACAACGCAGGGTACGCATGATAGGCCAACTGTTCGAACAAAAACGATTCATGCGAGGGCTCACTGCTCTTGTTGTTGCGGTCAGCCTAAGCGATGCCGTTATAGCTAAATCTGATACTGAAACGACCTCTCGCCGGCCCAATATTGTTCTGATTCTCGGTGATGATATGGGCTTTGCCGACCTTGGCGCCTTCGGCGGAGAGATTAAGACCCCGAATATTGACTCGATTGCAGCTGAGGGCACGCGTTTTACTAATTTCTATACTCATGCCAGCTGCTCGCCTACCCGATCAATGTTGCTCACAGGCGTAGATACGCACCGCAATGGGTTGGGCAATATGGACGAGTGGACTGCGCCGAATCAGCGGGGTGTTGGGGGTTACGAGGGTTTCCTTAATGATAAGGTAGCGACTCTGCCCCAGGTGCTCAAAGATGCGGGGTATCATACCTACATGGCCGGTAAGTGGCATCTAGGCAAGTCACCAACACAGATACCGGCAGCGCGTGGCTTCGAGCGAGATTTTTCTTTGCTCGACGGAGCGGGCAGCTATTGGGACATGACGAATCTGACTGGGGCATCGCCGCAGTCTGTCTTTACCGAGGACGGAAAGTACCTGACCAGACTTCCTGATGACTATTACGCTACGAAAACCTACACCGACAAAATAATCCAGTTCATCAACGATAACCATAATGACGGCAAACCGTTTTTTGCGTACGTGGCGCACCAGGCGCCGCACGATCCCTATCACTTGCCGCAGGAATGGCGCAATCGCCATGTCGGTCAGTACGATCAGGGATGGGACGCCGTACGACAGAGCCGAATAAAAAGACAGATTGAACTTGGTATCATGCCTGCAGGCACAGATCTGGCTGAGCGGATGTGGTTCCTCCCCGATCCAATTACGCTGGCGCCAGCGTCTAGGGCATTACTCGGGAAAAAAATGGAGCTTTACGCCGGCATGATGGAAAACATGGATTTCCACGTCGGTCGACTAGTCGATTATCTTAAAAGAATTGGCGAGTACGAGAATACGATTTTCATCGTGTTCGGCGATAATGGTGCTGAGGGGAATGACCTTTTTAAACAGATCGCTGGCACACCAGGCTCTCGCGATTTCCTCTTCGCTGCAATCAAATGGTCACAGACGCATCCCAACTCCTGGGGCGATCCAGGTTCATATGTCGGATATGGTCCGATGTGGGCGCAGGTCTCTATGACCCCCTTTAGTCAATACAAAGGCTGGGTGGCGGAAGGTGGGATCAGGAATGCTCTGATTGTAAGTGGTCCAGGAGTTAAGCGCCCAAAAGGCAGCATCAACAGTGGCTTTATGCATGTCGCTGATATCATGCCGACGCTGCTTGAGATTGCTGGAGCCAGTTATCCGGCGATGCAGGACGGCCACAGCCTGCCGCCCCTTATCGGTAAGTCCTGGAGCGAGGTGCTTTCTGGTGTAAAGGACTCCCCACGGACTAAGGAAGATTTCATGGCATGGGAAATCTTCGGCAATCGAGCTGTGCGACAGGGCGAATGGAAACTTCGGTGGCAGTACAAACCATTTGGCAAGGGTGATTGGGAGCTTTTCAACCTCTCTGCTGACCCCGCTGAGCGACGCGATCTTGCGGCAGAACACCCCGAGAAAGTGCGCTCGTTAATTGCGCTGTGGGATAGCTACGTGCATGCCAACAATGTGATTCTGCCAAGTCGCTCAGTCTTCGAAACTCTTGAGGATAAACTTCCGGAGCGGGTTCCGGACGATCCGGGGTATCCCCCGTTAATTTACAAACGTCAGTTCGTGCCACCCAAAGAGATGACGGCCGATCCTAAGCCTTTAGATTCCCCAAAATAGAGTTGACCATAAATCATGAAGCACCATTATCTCATCAAACCCCAAGAATCCGCAGCGGCTATCAATCCTTGGCTTGCAAGCCTTATTCTGGCGATGCTGGCATGGTGCATCGTTGGCCCCACTAAGAGTGCTGCCCAAGTCCCGGCGCGTTTCTATTGGAAGACGTTGTCAGATTCAAATGCGATGCCGCTAATAGTTCAGTCGTTAAGTGGCAACACCAATCCCTTTGATGCTGCGCATATGGTGACGCCGGGAGCCAATTTTGATGCGACATTAACTCTGGCAGGGTATGCACGCACCTTTTCGCTCTTTGATCGCGCAGCTATGGCTGCGATCCTTGTGCCGATGGGACGAATATCAGGTGATGTCACTGTGGCTGGGCGCTCGTTTAATCAGTCGACTAGCGGCTTTGGCGATCCGATGCTTGAGTTCAATCTTAACCTCATCGGGCCATCGGCGCAGAAAAGCATCCCCGATATGATCCGATATGAACCGGGGTTTTCTATCGATCTGCTTGCCGATCTCGCACTACCGATCGGCGAATACGATGATAGTCAGCCCCTTAATATCGGGCAAAACCGCTGGTATGGACGTGTCGGAGCGCCAATAATTGCCCAGCTCGGGCCGTGGGTGCCGGGCCGACGTACAACTTTTGAAGTCCTTCCTGCTGTATGGTTCTTCGGTGAGAACGACAATTATGTAGGACAGTCGTTAGAGACCGATCCGATGTTGCAGGTGGACGCTCACCTGACACGCGACCTTACCGAGCACTTTTGGGGCTCACTGGATGTAGCTTGGTTTAATGGCGGCCGAGCAAGTATTGACGGCGTAGAAGGGGAAACTCTCAATAATTTAGGCTTAGGGTTTACCTTTGGTTATGGCGTCAATGATAACTTGAATCTGACGGTGGGCTATAAGTCTACAGTTGACGATAGCGCACCGAGCGACCTGCGTATGGACATGTTTATGGTCTCGTTGGTGTATGGGTGGCATCCGATCCTCGAGGGGTCGCAGCGCCTACGGCAGAGCGAGAAAGGTTGAGTATCGCGTGAAGAGATCTGCGTTTCACCTGCTCTCAAGAAATTGTAAAATTTGCTGAAAGTTAGCTGCCGTTTGGCTACCGCTGGAAGATAAGGCACTCCATACCGCAGTCTTTCCCGCGCGAGCCTAGGCGATATGTCGCCCCGTGAGGGGGTGAAGGCTGGACAACCCCCAGGATTTCTCTCACAGGCTTCGTGCCAAATGCCAACCTATTGAGCTTGGTTAGTTGGCGCAGCGTGTGAGAGAAATTGCCGAGGGCTGCAATTGAGTTCGACTAGAACTGATACCCAATTCCGGCAATCACCGAAAGGTTCATATAGTCTACTTCGTACGACCCATTGCTATTGCTTAGCTCTGGTCCAGGTGCTGACATGAACCTACCTTCACCATAAAAGCGCCAGCGATTGTTGATTGGAACCTCCGCTCCGACCATTGCCTGCCATGCAAATACCTGGTCTTCCAAATCCTTCTGGGAATTAACCCCAGTCAATTCTACGTCGGAGTCGATCTCTTGTAGAAAGCCCAACCCCAAACCGATGTAAGGGGACCAGGTCTCAAGGAAATCGAAGTAATAGTAACCATTCGCCATTATCGCCACTGAGGCTAAATCGCCACCGTCGGCTATTGTTGCCCCACCTGCGCCTTTGATTTTGTCGATATCGTTACTGCGATAGACATACTCAAGCTCAGTGGCAAAATTCCTGTTAAATCGGTATCCACCAGCCATACCAACGACTGCCCCGGTAACTAAACTGGCATCGCCAGATGGGAAGGTGCTTGGACTGCTGCCGTCAAAGTCAGAGTCTAGGGCAAAATTTAATCCCCCCAAGAGCCGCGCATATGGCCCCATGTATTGGGTCTCATCCGCCGAAGCTTCTCCGATTGGCCCAAGGGCAAGTATAAGCGCTGCGCATGACGCGCCGAGGAACTTTCTAACAGCCAGCATTTCAAAATCTCTAAAAAGTTCAAGACTCCAAAAAGGATCTTAGATTTCACAAAACACAGTGGTCTCCAGGTTCTGAGGGGATCGTGTACTACACTCCGCCTGACAAATTCAAATATGCACAGGATGTACCTTAGAGGGCTGTTACCCAGGTGTTCGGATTATTTATTTAACCTGCCGGTCGCTCAATCGACCGAGCCACGATGGGGCAAGCCTCCTAGTACGCGAGTTTTATTCGGACGGCTGGTTCCGCCATCGTGCAAAGCACGATGGCGGAAAGTCCAGCTTTAGCCAGGTAAATCCAAAGAGCTCTTTAGAAGGTGTATAGAACCGTCAAGGAAACCTCTGTTTCAAAGTCCTCTCTGGCGATAGGACTGTCTCCAATCGCACCACTGTATAATTCCCCACCAGCGCTAGCGATAAGTTGAAAATCGTCATTGAAGATATGCCGGTATACTCCTTGGATTCCCGTTGACCGATAGCCCCCACCCAAATCGGTTTCGGCTAGCCCTGATGTCTGAGCATCCGAGGCTGGGACACCAAAGTCCTTATTGATAAAGTTTGCGTCTCCAAAAGTTGAAAAAGCGTAGACCTCCGCACCTGAGCCGTCTTTCGAGTCCCCGAATCTGTGTCCTGCCGCCAAAACGCCGAGCAAGCCGAAATCAGTCGCACCTACCATCGTTCTTGCTCCTACCCAGTTCTTCCAGTGATCATCAATAGCAAAGCGAGCCTCAAGGAATCCAACAATATGGGAGTCTCTCTTTTCAATGCCATCTAACCGACCGTCGTCGGAATCATCAGGCTCCAGTCCGGCCTCGTATCTTGCGCCACCTTGAAGTAAGAGGTTGTCGTTCGCAAGGCCTTTGATCCCGAGTTCGGTGCCTTCCCAGAAGAATATTGAGTTGCCGAGCCGATACTGCGCTGCTGCTGCGGGCTCAATACGGATCTCATACTCATCAGACCCATCGTACGCATTCTCACCCTCGACTGAGGCACCAATAGCAAATCCCCAGCCGCCTCCCTCCGTGAAGTCAAGTATAGACGGAGAGGGAACGAGGGGCCCTGTATTGCCGCCATTCTGGCCCATGGCGGTGTTTGCGGTG
>JBILUF010000119.1:0-7263 GCA_044371155.1 Bdellovibrionota bacterium | reverse complement strand
CGGGGTAAGAGACAATCGATCTCGGTGCGTTTTATCGATGGAGCAGAGCGGAGTTTTGAGCTGGCCATTCCAGGAGAGCACAATGCGCTGAATGCGACAGCTGCATTGATTGCCTGTATGGTGAATGATTTTGACCTGGATGCCGTATCTGCCTTAATGCCGGGCTTTATGGGCGCACGACGGCGACAAGAGGTGCGCTATGATGGTGCGGTCACCCTGATCGATGACTTTGCGCACCATCCAACTGCGGTGCGGGAAACGATCAGGGCGATACGCGCCCTGTATCCCGGCCGGAGGCTATGGGCGGTATTTGAGCCTCGCTCTAACACCAGTCGCCGCAAAGTATTTCAAAACGAGTACGCCGCGGCGTTCGAGGGGGCTAATCAGGTGGTCTTGTGCAACGTTGCGGCGCGTGGAATTGACGCGGGTAATGAGCTACTAGAGGTAGCAGAGCTGGCCGATCAGATTAGCCGGCAAGGCCCTCCGGCAGTTGCCCTGGCGGATGCCGCAGTAATCGCTACGCACCTTTTGACCCAGCTTCAAGCGGGCGATGTGATTCTGGTGATGTCAAATGGAGGCTTTGGAGGGTTGCTCGACATCCTTGAAGCAAAGCTGACTTCACGCTTCGGCGCATAAATCGGCTCAACGCCCGATCCATTTGCTGATAATCACCCTCCAGTTAGTTAGGGCGCAAGAATGTTTCTTACCGCAAGGACTACTAAGACCACGAAGCTAATCATTCTTTGGTGGTCTCTGTGGTCTTAGTGGTAAGACAAGCATTCTGAGTGATTTGAGTCCGCTATAAGGAGTATTCCGAAGCCCCACCAGATAGTTCGAGCGGCAGCGAGCTGCATGAAAAATACGGGTTAGAGCATATCCTGAGGGTCAACATCATACGACAATCGCGCCCGGGTAGTCCGTAGGTCGAGCTTTAGGAGCTCGTGAAGAATCCGATTGATGGTGGTGGCGCTCTCGCTTTTTACCAGCATATGCGAGCGCCATAGGGTCTTAATCCGGCGAATGGGGGCAGGAGATGGCCCCAAGATAGAAAATTCTTGAGAGAGATGGGGGCGCAGATTCTCTAGATGCTCTCGAAACCGCCTGAGAATCTGCACCGGTAGCTCCTTTTCCTGCGAGGAAAGGATGAGACGCAGAAGCCTACTAAATGGCGGGTATCCGGTGGCACGTCGATTACTTAACTCCAGCTCAGCAAATTCAGAATAGGAGCTTCGAGCGGTCATGACGAGACTTGGGTGTCGCGGGACTCGACTCTGCAAGATCACAGTGCCAGGCCTATCTCCTCGTCCAGCTCGGCCAGCAGCTTGCGTAAGGAGTTGGAATACCCTCTCGCTGGAGCGAAAATCTGGTAGATGGAGCCCAATGTCGCAGTCTGCCACCCCTACCACTGTAACATTGGGAAGGTCGTGTCCCTTGGCAATCATCTGAGTCCCCACTAGAATATCGATCTGCCCGTCTCGAAGACGTTGCAGAATTGAACGATAGCTCTCGTGGTCCTGTGCCGTATCTCGATCGAGGCGCTCGACCCGCGCATGCGGGAAGAGCGCCATAATCTCCTCATAAATCTGCTCGGTGCCGGCTCCGCGCTCCACCAGTGCGCCAGGTTTCTGCTCTCCAGTTTCAGAGCGTTCACCGTTACAGGCTGAGCATAAGGTGGGGGTTACCATTGAGAGGTTGCAGTAGTGACACAGAAGGGTATTCTCGCTGCGATGAAGTGTCATCGTCACGCTGCAATTCTCACATTCAATCACAGCCTCGCAGCAGTCGCACTGAAGATAACTTGCAAATCCACGCCGATTGTAGAGAACGAACGATTGCTCCTTTCTATCAAGAGCGCCCTTGAGCGCCTCAGCAAGCGGAACTGAGATGTGTTTAGATGCTACTGTCCAAGGGCGCTCCCGATTCATGTCAACCACGGCGATCTGAGCCAGCTCTGCCTGATGCCTCCCAGGCAGACTGAGGCAGGTGTAGCGCTTGGTCTCTCGTGCATGGTGATAGCTCTCAAGTGATGGGGTGGCGGAGCCAAGGACCACTGGACAGCGGCGCATCTTCGCCAGAACCAAGGCTAGGTCTCGAGCATTGTATCGTAAGCCTTCTCCTTGTTTATAGGAGCTATCATGCTCCTCATCAACGATTATCAGGCCCAGATTGGGCACCGGTGCAAAAATCCCGGAGCGCGCGCCTATGGCTACGCGACTGCTGCCCTCAAGTAGCGAACGCCAGGAGTTCCAGCGTTGGCGTTTGCTCAGCGCGCTATGTAAAATCGCTACTTCATTGCCGAGGCGTGCTCGAAATCGGTCAATGAGCTGAGGAGTTAGTGCGATCTCTGGAACGATAATCAGTGCACCTTTCCCGGCATCGAGAGCTGCGCGGATACTCTCAAGGTAGACCTCGGTCTTGCCGCTGCCTGTCACGCCGTGCAGCAAAAACGGAGAGAATTGCCCCGTTTGTATCGCGGCAACAATACTCTGCGTTGCCGCAGCTTGCGCCGGGTTTAGCGTCACCTCCGGTTTCGCCCAGGATGCTGAGGGGGTTGTCTCAAAAGGAAGCTCCACGAGCTCCTCGTTACGAAGGTGAATAAACCCCTTTTCTTCGAGTCGCCGTAGCACTGGAAGCACATGTCTAAAGCGCCGCTGCAGCTCTGCAAAGGTAGAGGAATCGAGAATGGCGGCCATCACCTCCCGCTCTTTTGCTCCCCGCAGCGATTCCACACTGCGTTGAAGTATATGGATCTCTCGGCGTAGTTTGGGCTCCACAGACGGTGGCACGGCTACATCGATTACCGACCCAAGAGGCTCCCCGTAGTAATCACTGATCCACTTAAAGAATTCGAGCTGTTCAGGATGGAAGCTCCGGATCGGAGCGGTCTCGCCAGAGATTGGCTTGAGCTGGTAAGGAAATTTATCACGGGTGAGCGGCTCCTCGTATCGTGCTACGACGAACCCCGATGCTATGCGCCGACCCAGCGACACTTCAACTTGGTAACCGACCTCAACCTTGAGATGCGGCTCATCGAGAAGGTAGGTGTATGCCTCTTTAAGCGGTGGTATAACTACGTTAACTAGGTGCTGCATCAAATTGCGTGCCTGAATTCTGGCCCAGGGAAATCTTCTCATGGTACCCTGGGAAGTTGGTTATAACGTATCCTAGAGGGTATTTCATCGGAGATCCTAAAACTTTCAGGGGGTGCTCATGAGAGATGTACCACGGAGCGGTAGTTACTCCGCGTTTAATGGGGGAAACAGATGAAGCTCGTTGAGCTTTTAGGGCTCTCTCAACCTCCTCTTCTTGGGGTTGATATCAGCTGTTCCGGTATTAAGGTGGTAGAAATTGATAGGAATACGAAGCGCCCAACGGTGAACGCAATCGCCAGAGCCCCGCTTTGCCCTGAGGAGTTCAATGGGCACCTTATTAGGGACCCAGACAGGGTGGGGAGAGAGCTTGCTGAGCTTCTGAAGAGGCACGGGATAGAGACGCATCGAGCAGCAACAGCGCTTGCCAGTCCCGTGGTGTTTACCAGGATAATTTCGGTTCCTAAAGTTCCACGTCAGGAGCTTGCTGAGCTGGTGCGAATGGAGGCAGCGAATGTTATTCCACACCGGATAGATTCAGTGAAGTTTGACTATCAGGTGCTGCGGGCAGTTCCCGGTAATCAGCTCAAGGTGATCCTCATGGCAGCAAAATGTGAGGTGGTAGAGAATCTGGTACACACCTTAACAGCAGCGGGTTTGAATACTGTAGTTGTCGATATTGATACCTGCGCGATTCAGAACTCTTTCGATAGATCCAGTGGCTCTCGCTATCCGGGCAAGGTCGTGGCGATTGCGCATGTTGGCGTAAGATTCACGGCTGTGACCATTAGTAGGGACGGCGAAATGCTCACCTGCGGAGACCTACGTTCTAATGCGGCGGGCGATGTATCTGGTGATGAGATCGACCGGCTAGCTACTGGGCTTTGGCGGGAACTGTCGGAGCTTCTAAGGGAACGGGGGATTTTTGACTCGCTTGATCGCATAGTACTTAGCGGCCAAGTCGCACACGTTGAGGCGCTAAGGGCAAAATTAGCCGAGAGTAGTGGCATTGCCACCACGATAGCTGATCCGCTCCATGGGTTTGAGTTTAGATCGGGGATCAATCCGGCTGAGGGGATCGAAGGCTCGTCTGATTTAGCCGTGGCCTCTGGGCTTGCACTGCGAGAGGTCGGGGATAAGGCGGACACAGCATTCCCGTGGGAGGTGTCGGGGCGATGATTACTATTAACTTACTAGGGGATGCGGGTAGCCTCAGTCGAAGGCAGATCGTTTTTCTTGTGCAATGGGGATTAGCCGCCGTCGTTGCAACAGGTGCGATCATCGGCGCGTATGTAGTCAGTAGCCTCACGCTTGCCCGAGCCAAGGCGGAGGTGAGCCAGATAG
Source organism: Bdellovibrionota bacterium (assembly GCA_044371155.1). Classification (GTDB taxonomy): domain Bacteria; phylum Bdellovibrionota_C; class UBA2361; order UBA2361; family UBA2361; genus CAZTER01. The sequence goes on along the minus strand of JBILUF010000119.1, from coordinate 2,830 downwards.
AGCAAAGCCTGAATGCGCTACGCAGTAGCACCCATGGCGCAGCTGAGCTGCCCAAAAGGGGGGAAGAGGTTGCATCCCAGCTCGAGGTGCTATCGATGCTGCAGCGGAATAAGCAGGCTCCGGTGCGAATGTTAGATACCCTCAACACGGCGCTGCCCGAGCGCGCCTGGCTTACTGGGATAAAGGAGCAGGACGGCAGGCTGCGTATAGACGGGTATGCAGCGGATAATCAAATCGTCGCGGATTTCATAAGGGCTCTTGAGAAGGGCGAGTTCTTTGGAGCGATTGACCTTCTTGAGTCCAAAGTGCTCCTCAAGGACGGAGTTAACCTGCGGCAATTTAGTATCGATGCCATGATGAATCCTGCCCCTGTCCTCGGCCACACTGTAGGGAAGGGAGTGGTTGAGAGTACAAAAAGTACTGTTGATAGGTAAACGAGAGTATGAGGAGTTTGGCGAGACAATTTTTTGAATTACCTTCCAGGTTGCGGATCAACCTCGCGTCGGCCTCGATAGTAGTCCTTCTATTGCTTGGGTATCTCGTGGTGCTTGCACCTCGCTATGCCGAGCATCGGGCGCTCAGGGTGCGACAGGGGGAGCTCTCCTTGCGAAAGATCGCTGAGGAGCGCATCGCACGAGGAATACCTGGGCAGACCCAGGAGATAGCAAAGCTTGAAGAGAAGCTCGAAGCAGCGCTACAGCCATTTTCAGAGGAGCAAGATCTACCGGGACTTTTAAAGTCAGTTGCGGATGGGGCGCGCGATGTGGGGCTTGAGGTGATTTTATTGCGGCCAGAGCGTGAGGAACAGCAGGAACTTTTGGTAGAGCTCCCCGTGGTGATGTCGGTGGAGGGGACGTTTCACCAGATGGTATCATTTTTTGATACCTTGGGACGAATGCCGCGGGTTCTGAATATTCGAGCGCTGGATATATCTGATCCCCGCAGCGTTGCTCAAGGAACGATAGTGAAAGCTGATTTCTCAGTTGTTACGTTTAGGCGTCCAACTGCGGTGGAGCGCGATTCAAAAAAGGGACGCGCGAAAGAGGGTTGATACGTCGAGGGTTTGACGCTTTTGGCGCATGCGTTTGGGTGGGTTCGGATAAGTCCGGGGATTTTTGTCACCTTGGGCAAAATAACTTTCAGAAATAGAGGTGCGCGACCTGTAGAAATCTGGACTCATTCAAAGCCAGGGGGTCCGCAGCGTTTTCTGTTGGTGGGAATCGTTGCGACATGATCGCACTCGACCCTGATTCATCTGGCGTTTATAAAACGATGTCTCCATAATGCTATTTGTCTGAAACTTTTTACTTTTTCTGCTTCACATTTCGATCCGCACGCATCTCACCAAAGACACCGAAGAGTTTTCTGGCGGCATCGTCGAGGTGGCTATCGGTGTTAGAGACCAAGATTGGTAATTGACACAGTTACCTATCAGCTCTTAATCAGTGCAGTATGCCGAAGAGTCTAACACCAAACGGTGTATGGGTGGCTAACGGTTTTAAAAGTTCGGTTTAGTTCCTTCGTGGACACTGGCGAGGGATGGGTGGGAAAGGTGGCTCTTGTAGCTTGAGGGCCAGTATCACCAGCCAACATCTAGACGAACTATGTTGTGCTAGCGTTTTTTTTAGGGAGAGGGCTCATGGAGCTTGCCGTGCAGAAGAAGCGGGATCGGCGTTTCACCCTGGCTTTATTTTTTCTCTTGGCTGGGGTTGCTGCATGCGCCCCTGTTGGTACATCTACCGGAGCTCTCGACACTCCGCCACCGCAGGATGCATTGGCATCGAACCAGGTATCCGAGGACTCTCGTGGCTCTGATGGTATAGTCAGTAGCGCTGCGACTTTGTCAACGGATGCGCAACATCGCGCTGCATCAACTAGAATTTTAAGTAATCCGTCTGCCGGAGTTGTGGGAATTGAGCTCGTTGAATTCCCCAGTGGCAATCAATTGGTTGTCAGAGCCAAGGTGCCAGCAGAAAAAGTCACCACGACACGGCTGTCGAATCCTGAGCGTATTGTTTTCGACCTGCCGCCGCTAGTGGGTGCTCGGGTGAAAACTGCTACCTATGATACCCAGGATGCGCAGTTTGTATCGCGAATTCGCGTGGGAGCACATCCGGATAAGACCCGCATTGTGCTTGACCTGCCCTCGAAGGCGACATCGGTGATCACACAGGTAGATAATAGCCCGGGTGCGGTGGTCATGAATCTGATTGACTCAGCAACGGCGCAAGTTGCAACCCTTCCGAGTGCATCGATTGCGCCGGAATCGCTGGCCAAAGCTGCGCCTTCGCCGGAGCTATTCGCCGAAGCTGCAGTTTCGAAGAGCGTACCAGCAAGCCAGGCGCCGCTCGCCGCCTCTGCTACAGCAATGAAGCCTGTGCTGCGAGATCTGCGCTTTGAAGAGATTGGAGAGCGGCGGAATCAGCTGGTTCTTGATATGGAGGCAGCAGGATTCTACTCACTCAAGCAGACCGCTCCCTCAGAGTATGTTTTAAAACTCGACAACGCGGTAATGGATGACTCAGTGGCTCCGACGCTGGTAGCGAATCCCGGTAGCGGAAAGATTCGTTCAGTGCGTGTGAGTGAGAAAGATGGTGCTACGGTTCTGCGCATTTTTGCAGCTCCGGAGGTGACGCTGAATGCTGACTCGCGTAGCGGGGGGATCCTTGTTTCAGCTCTCGCTCCATCTGATGCCCTAACGGCCGATGCCCGAGGTCAATTCGCCCCCGATGTGTCACCACCAGCGGCTGCGGCAAGTAAAGCTGCAAAGTCGCCGACGACTACTGAGGTCGCGCCAGCTAAGCCAGAATCCAAGACTGAGCATGCTGAA
>JBILUF010000118.1:0-7286 GCA_044371155.1 Bdellovibrionota bacterium | reverse complement strand
GCTCAACATCACCATCGCGAATCCGAGGCAATCCACCACCCAGAGGCTGTAGCGTCGCGTTTAGATCAGGCAGGGAGTCAATCCTATCAGGAATCCCGGGGAGAGTTGGAAGCCCCTTAAGGATTCCGTGTTGATAGAATGTGATCTCGGGCAAATCAGTCAGCTCTGACGGGGCAGGGATTGAGAAAAGCTCTGCTGCGTCCTGTGCAAGCATTGTGAGTGTATTGATGGTCGCGCTGCGACTCCGCGTTAGCCGCTCCCGCTCAGCGCTTTGCTTTTGGATAAGATTCTGCTTGGTGATGAAAGCTTGCAGTTGATCATGGAGATCTTCCAGCCTTTCAAGCAGCGGCTCGGATAGAGCTCCTTGCTCCTTCGCTCGCTGAGTTGCCAGCGACAACCTCTGCTGTGCTTCCGGAGCATTTTGCGGAGAAAGATCTAAGCTTTCAAAAAGGGCCACCGCCACCTCCTTTGTTGCCTCAGCGCGTCGCCCGGTGGATGGGGTGAACAATTTCTGTAGCACCGAAGCATCAAAGACTCGATGAAGGTAGGTGAGGGTCTCTGTGGTGTGAGCGTCTGCAGAGTCTGCGATTGATTCCTGCAGCTTCTGTATAGAGATGCTGCGATAGGTATCGATGGCAAAACGGGCCGTCTGGTACAAAACGACCAGCACCACTAGCAGCGCTCCCGCTGCAAGCCCCCATGCGAGACCGTCGATTGTATAGCTATTCTTAAGCCGGGGTTTTTCCATCGTGCTACCCGCTGTGCGGATTCGTGGGATCCTACTTCCAAAGGATTGTTAAATCAAAGGGGCAAAATTTCCGACTCTGCTCAATTGACTGTGTGTGATTGAGTATACGACAGCCCGAACTATCTTGGATCTATGCGGAGGAATCGAACTTGATAGCGAGAGCTACTGTAGGCCGCCTTGCTGCTGCCCTTGAGTGTCCTGGGGTAAGCCGATACACTCCGGCATATGGATGTTTATTGAGGATGGGTTTGGTAATGCAGCAAGATAGCGGATCAGCAGAGCAGGGGCAGCATGGGGCAGCAGAACTCCTGGGCAGCCCGTTGCGCGCACAGTTCCCGGCGTTTGCCGCGCATGGCCAAACAATGGCGTACCTGGACACCGCCGCGAGCACCCTCAAGCCCCAGATTGTAGTCGATAGACTATCTCGCTATCTCTCCGTTGAGCATGCCAACATCCACCGCGGCGCGTACCGCTTGAGTGCCCAAGCAACTGATCTGTATGAGCAGGCTCGCGCTGGTGTCGCGCGTCTTATGAACGCCAAGCGCGCAGAGGAGATTATCTTTGTGCGTGGTGCAACCGAGGCGGTGAACCTGGTGAGCCACGGAATTGAGCGACAGATCAAGCCGGGCGCTGTCATTCTGCTATCGATGCTGGAGCACCACAGCAATATTGTTCCATGGCAGATGCTGGCGGAGCGTCGCGGCGCCCAGGTGGTGTTCTGTGATGTCACGGCCGCAGGGGAGCTTGATATCGCCGATCTTAAAGAGAAGCTTCGGGTGCATAAGCCGGCGCTGCTTGGCATTACGAGCATTTCAAACGCACTAGGCACGGTGGTGCCGCTTGAGCAGGTCATCCCGCTTGCCCATGAGGTGGGCGCTCAGGTGCTGGTCGACGGGGCGCAGGGTGTTTTGCATTCTAGGATCGATGTGCAGGCGCTTGATATCGACTATCTCGTGGCCTCAGGCCACAAGATGTATGGGCCAACTGGGATCGGATTTCTCTACGGCAAGGCCGCTTTGCTTGAAACGTTGGATCCGTTTCAAGGGGGTGGGGGAATGATTGCGCAGGTGACGGTGGAGCGGTCAACCTGGGCGGAGATTCCGGCCCGATTCGAGGCTGGCACTCCGGCGATTGGAGAGGCGGTGGCCTTAGGGACTGCAATCGAGTTCCTCCGCGGGATACTGGGGGAGGAGTTGCATCGTCACGAGTCCGAGGTGATCCGGTATGGATACGAGCTCCTCAGTAGGGAGCCTGGGGTGACGGTGCACGGGCCGATCACGCGAGGCGGGCCACAGCTCTCAATACTTTCCTTCTCAGTCGATGGGGTTCATCCGCATGATGTTTCAACGGTCCTCGATTCATTCAATGTGCAGATTCGAGCGGGGCACCACTGCGCTATGCCGCTTTTAAAGCGGCTGGGGTTGTCTGCTACAGCCCGCGCGAGCATCGGGGCGTACTCAACCAAGGAGGATTTTGATCGCTTGGTTGAAGGGGTGCGTGAGGTGCGTAGGCTATTCTCTGGTGCTCAGATCTCTGGTGCTCAGATCTCTGGTGCTCAGATCTCTGGTGCTCGGAAGTGATCAGGTGCTCGTAAGAGAGAGGAGCGCCTCGCGGAGCATCTCAAATGTGTAAGGCTTGTTAAGAAATCGAATCGTCGGGTCTAGCTCGCCGGATTGCTCTGTTGCTCGGCGGGTATACCCCGAGCAGAGGATCACTCCAAGGCTGGGATTGAGGCGCCGCATCTGCTCTATGAGCTCGAGCCCAGAGATCTCTGGCATGGTCTGATCACAGATTGCCACTGAGTACATGTTGGGATTTTGAGCGAACGCGTGAAGTGCCTGACTGGGGGCGGTGAAACTATCAGCTTCAAACCCAATCTCGTGGGTCATCTCTGCCAAAAGCTCAGCGAGCGCCGGTTCATCATCAACTACGATGATACGCTTTCGAGGCTGTGAGCCCTGTTGCTGACTTGTTCCTGCTTTACCGGAGACCTCTGACACTACAGATCCTTCTTTGGAAAGTGGCTAGCTCTGCATCTAGTCCACCCTTGTAATCAATTGTCCTTCATTCTAGCGCAGGAAGTCGTGCTAGCGGAGCCTTTTCTAGAGCACTGGTGGCATTAGGCCAAGGGCAAAGCTTACTGGCACCGCTGAGAACCCTATAAATATCGCTATGGCAACTGCCTTAGCAGCTAGTCGGATCCCCCCATTCCAGCGCGGATGGTCGACTCCTAAGGTCTGAAACATGCTCCAGGTGCCGTGGTAGAGGTGCAGGGAGAGGGCGGCCATCGCCAACACATAAAAGGCGGTGCGTGGCCACAGCGCAAACCCCGCGGCGAGATTGGCGTACACCTTGCCCTCAACAAAGTTTGGATGTACCACGCCTAAAGTTAGGTCGAGTATATGGAACACCACGAAGCCGATAAGAAGCAGCCCGCCCCAGAGCATAGTGCGAGAGGCCGCATTAGAGGAGCGGTAGGATTTAATCTTGTAAGGTACTGGGCGAGCCTCACGGTTAATCCGCGAAAGACAGATGCCTGACCATGCATGCGCGATCACCGCAAGTAGCAGCACTACGCGGGCACCCCAGAGAAATCCCTCTTGCCCCAGGAAGTGCTCACCAAGGGTGCGCAGCGCATGCGCATATTCATCGATCTTATAGCTGCCGCTCAGCGGATTGATGCCGCCAAAAACCTTGAGATTCCCAAGCATATGGCTAAGCACAAACCCCACCAGGATTAATCCAGAGAGGGCCATAACAATCTTCTTTCCTACCGTGGACCGATACGCGGTCAAAGCCAGACTCATGGGCGATGTTATCCTTCAAAACGTAAATCCCTGTACACAATAGCCGAACATAGTTAGCCCGCCAACCCGCGGAGAAATGAAAAGAAGTCCCTTGGTTGCCGCCGCCTCCTGAGCTTTGGCCCCCTAGCTCCCGGCCTGGGAGTTTCGGCAAGAAAAGGTAAGTGCTCTCCATCGCTATATCTGCTGTATAAACGCCAGCGGCTACCGGGGCTTTGGCGGCGTACTCCCATTTGAACGGCATCGCCGGGGATGAAAATTCCATAAATTTCAGTCGGTTGTATGATTGCGGTAGGCCAGATACAGTGTCAGTACTCAACAATAGAAACGCCATGGCCCTGACCAAGATTGACTGCAACTACACAGCGCCGCCCTTGAAGGAAGGTGGTGCAGCGGCCTTTGTTGCGCTCAATCCGATTCGCCATCCTGGCTCCCTGGTGGCGGCCGGTTCAGCGTCGCGCCGCGATAACATCGGAAGCCAGGTCGCCTGTAAGTTAGCGATTGAGCACTTTGTCGAGAGTGTCTTAGAGGAGTTTCCAACGATCGCCGCCTCTACACCTCAGGCATTGCCGTCCGAGGGCGACGGGCCTGATCCCACGGTGAAGGTGCTAGAGGCCGCGTTTAAGCGCGCGAACTCCTCGGTGTACTCCTTCGGTCATAAGCTTGCGGCGGGGGGGCGTATGGGAGCGAGCCTTATTGGGCTTGTTATTACCGCTCGCTCCGTCGGAGCCGCACGTGCTGGAGATGGAGCAGCCTATTTGGTGCGAAAAGGGGAGGTCTTCCCGTTTTTCGAGGACCGGCGCAAGGGCGAAGTGGCTGAGCAGCAGCAGGAGCAGCTAGTCGGCGCCCATTCCCTTGTGAGCGTTGAGCTAGCTTCGGTGCCGCTAGAGCCCGAGGACGTTGTGCTGGTTATATCTCGAGCGCCAAGCGAGTCCCAGCAGAGACGATTGCCGGTGGTGGTGCGGTCGCTTGACCCCGCCGATCCTGAGCCGGCGCAGACAGTGGTGCGACGGGTGTTTGAGCGCGAGGAGCAGCCGCATTTTGCGATGCTCGTCCGAATAGGGCCTGAGACAATCTATCTTAACCGCCCAGTCGAGGAGGGGCAGACTCAGCCTGGGTAAGCAAATTTTCTTGCACCCTGTTGAATGTTGCGCGGGCTAGCAACATCCAGGGAAAGCTTGAATGCTGCTGGCAATGGCGCAAGCCAAGAGCTCGCTAGCCCAGCTACCCCCACTCATTTTTTCTGAAAAATGAGTGAGGCGGGGTTTATAAGGGCTAATCCCGGCGTTTTGAGGGGCGGAGTGGAAAATCTTACACTGGAACCTCTTGCTGCGGTGCGCTACCCTAGAGGGTGAGTTTTGTAAGCGGGGACCTTGGTCCCGTTTGGAGAGATAAGGAATATGGAGTCACAGGATTTTGCAGTTGTCCAGAAGCAGTATCAGCAGTTTGAAACGAAGGTCGCTGAGGCCAGGAAACGTTTCGGGCGGCCGCTAACGCTGGCTGAAAAGATCCTCTTTAGCCATATCGCTTCGTGGCCTACTGAGCTCCCCGTCCGTGGCAAGTCGACACTCTTCTTTTATCCCGACCGCGTGGCGATGCAGGATGCCACAGCCCAGATGGCATTGCTGCAGTTCATGGTAACAGGGTGGGAGACCGTTGCAGTGCCGTCGTCGGTGCACTGCGACCATCTAATTCAGGCCCGCGTTGGTGCAGAGAAAGATCTCTTGAAAGCATTTGACGAGAATAAAGAGGTATATGATTTCCTGGCCTCTGCCTCGGCCAAATACGGGATCGGATTTTGGAAAGCGGGAGCTGGAATTATTCATCAGGTGGTGCTTGAGCAGTATGCCTTCCCTGGTGGCATGATGATCGGCACCGATTCGCACACCCCGAATGCTGGCGGCCTTGGCATGATAGCGATCGGAGTGGGCGGGGCTGATGCAGTGGACGTCATGGCAGGCCAGAGCTGGGGCCTCCTTAATCCAAAACTTGTAGGCGTACACCTCAAGGGCAAGCTTAGTGGCTGGGCGGCTCCAAAAGATGTGATCTTGAAAGTTGCTGGTATCCTGACGGTGGCGGGTGGAACCGGAAAGATCGTGGAGTACTTTGGCGAGGGCGCAGACAGCATCTCGTGCACCGGCAAAGCCACTATCACCAACATGGGTGCCGAGCTTGGGGCCACTACCTCAATCTTCCCGTATGATGCCAAGATGGCGGCCTACCTCCGCCAGACCAAGCGGGCCGAGGTAGCTGACCTTGCAGACAAACATGCTGAGCTTTTACGCCCTGATTCTGAGGTGCTAAAAGACCCAGCCAAGTATTACGATGAGGTCATTGAGATTGACCTCTCGACCCTTGAGCCTCAGTGGGTAGGGCCACATACCCCAGACCTCTTGCGCTCAGCCTCTGCGATGAAGCAGGCGATCCAAGAGAATGATTATCCAGAGGAGATTAAATTTGCCTTGATTGGCTCCTGCACGAACTCCTCATATGAGGACATTAGCCGCGCAGCGCATGTGGCCAAGCAAGCGCTCGATCGAGGCCTTAAGGTCAAAATGCCTCTGATGGTGACCCCGGGGTCCGACCAGGTATTTAAAACCATCGAGCGTGATGGTTTTATGAAGACCTTTGAGGATGTAGGTGCCACGGTGCTCGCCAATGCCTGTGGCCCCTGTATCGGTCAGTGGAAGCGAGACGATATTAAGAGCGGAGAGAAGAACACGATTGTGACGAGTTACAATCGAAACTTCAAAAAGCGAAACGATGGCAACGCGGAGACGCTTTGCTTCATAGGCTCTCCTGAACTAGTAACGGCAGTGGCGTTCTCAGGGAAGCTCTCGTTTGATCCAGTGCGTGATTCACTACCGGATGCCAAGGGCACGGCGTTTATGTTCGCTGAGCCCAAAGGCGACGAGCTCCCAAATAAGGGATACGTATTTAGCCGCGAAGGGTTTGCTGCTCCTCCGTCACTCGATGAGCGAAAGAAAATCAAAGTCGAGATTGACTCATCCAGCGACAGACTTTCGTTCCTTGATCCGTTCGCGCCGTGGGAGGGTAAAGACTTTGAAGACCTCGTGGTGCTGATGAAAGCTAAGGGGAAATGCACTACTGATCATATCTCGCAGGCGGGGCCGTGGCTTAAGTATCGCGGACACCTGGCGAACATCTCGAATAATATGTTTATCGGTGCCACCAACGCCTTTACCGCTGAGATCGGCAAGGGCACCAATGTGCTCACCGGAGAGAAGGGGATCGCCTATCCCGAGTTGGGTAAGAGCTATAAGCAGCGTGGCCAAGGCTGGGTAGCGATTGGTGATGAGAACTACGGCGAGGGCTCCTCTCGTGAGCATGCCGCCATGTCGCCGCGGTTCTTAGGCTGCAAAGCGGTGATCGTTCGAAGCTTTGCCCGTATTCATGAGACTAACCTAAAAGCCCAAGGTGTGTTGCCGCTTACCTTTGTTGATCCGGCGGCGTATGACGCCATCCAGGAGAGTGACAGACTTTCGGTAGTAGGGCTAACGCAGATTGCCCCTGGCTCAAGCCTGACCCTGAAGGTTCGCTCTCAGGATGGCTCTGTGAAGGAGTTCCCGGTGAAGCACACCATGACTGAGCTTCAGATCAAATGGTTTAAGGCCGGCTCAGCGCTCAATTCGTTAAAGCCCAAGTGAGCCAAAGATAGGGGATGACCACCTTTGCCCACACCTTTGCATATCAAGTCCTAAGAGCCTATTGGT
>JBILUF010000406.1:0-7317 GCA_044371155.1 Bdellovibrionota bacterium | reverse complement strand
CATCGATGTTCACGGGCAGGTATGCCGCTGGCCATGGGATGATGCCGCCGAACGGTAGACGTCTTGCGATGAAGAAGTCAGCTGTACTCGCCGGAGATAATATCACTGTTGCCGAGCTTCTATCAGCCAAGGGGTATCAGACAATCGGAATTTCCCCAAATCCATGGATCAAGAAAGAATTCGGTTATGATCAGGGGTTTGATACATTCATTTTTCGCGAACGTGCCAGAGCTGATGCTATTACCCGTTTAGCCATCCGCCAGATCGATGCACTGCAGGCCGAGAAACCATTTTTTATGTATGTCCACTACCTGGATCCGCATGATCCGTACGATCCTAAAGCCCCCTTTGATACGATGTTCAATGGCCCAATAAAGCGGCGGGATTATAATGCTGAGATGTTAGATATTATTCGGCGTTATGATGGAGAGATCCGTTTTACGGACCACGAGATTGGCAATCTGTTTCAGCACCTTAAACAAAAGGGGCTCTGGGAAGATACAGTTATAGTTGTCATCTCTGATCATGGGGAGCAGTTTAAGGAGCGTGGTGAGCTAGGGCACGGATATCGATTGTTCAATGAGGAGACCCATGTTGCACTGATGTTAAAAGCTCCCGGAGAGGAAGCTCGTGAGGTCAGTGAAGTAGTCAGTCCAGTTGATGTGTTTCCGACTATCATGAACCTCAGCAAGACTGGCTCGCTTAAGGTATCCTCAGATGGAGTGGTGCTAACGGATAAGGATGCGGTGGCTAGCCGAAGCGGTGTTCTGTCTGAAATCCGGCGGGTATATAACCTGCGGTCATTTACCCGAAACGACCGCAAGCGTTTAATTGTCGATTACGGAGACCCGTCCGGCGATGATGCTGCTGCGCCGATTTCATCATCCATCTATGACGCAAAGACAGATCCACATGAGATATCAGATATTTCGGATGATCAACTTAGTAAGGAGCTCAAGCTAGAGCTAGACTCACTTTTGAGCAGGGCGAAAGAGAGTACTATAGAGAGTGATGACGCTACTCTTAGCGATGAGACGATAGAGCAATTGCGGTCGCTCGGTTATTTGAAGTAATTGCTGGGGTATGATGCAGTTGTCAGTGAATCGTAGGTTGAGAGCTCTGGCTTCGGGGGCGTTGCTAGTTTTGTTTTTATTAAGCTCTCCATCTGTGGCACAGGCCTATATCGGCCCTGGGGCCGGATTTGCTTTTTTGGGCTCAACATTCATTTTTGCTCTGACATTTGCACTGGGTATCGCAACTTTTATGCTCTGGCCGCTACGCTGGTTCTGGCGCAGAGCACGTGGCTTTGGAATCAAACGCGATGCCCGGGCACGTAGAGTAATCGTTGTTGGGTTAGATGGCTTAGAACCCAAGCTTGTCGAGCAATACATGCGGGAAGGCAATCTCCCGAACCTGGCAAAACTAAGCGAAAATGGAACATATCGAAGGCTGGGGACGACGCTCCCTGCGTTGTCGCCTGTGGCATGGTCAACTTTTCAAACTGGGGTAAATCCTGGCGCCCATAATATCTTTGATTTTCTAACCCGCGATAAGCGCTCCTGTTTGCCGGAGTTAGCATCAACAGAGACTGTCCCTGGTGGTGTGCGTTTTAGATTGGGAAGATTAGCCGTAGCGAAGCGGAACGCAGTAGTGCGCATTACCCGTAAATCTAGACCTTTTTGGAGAAAATTAGGGGATGTGGGGATTTTCTCCAATATTATTAGGGTCCCAATCTCTTATCCACCAGAGAAGTTCTACGGCAATATATTGTCAGCTATGTGCACCCCCGACCTCCGGGGCTCTCAAGGGACATTCTCATATTTTTCTGTCGGTAACCCCGCTTCAAAAAGAAGTGTGACCGGTGGGGAGTCCGCTACGATGGACCTTTTGCGCGAGGGAACTTGGGGCGGAAAACTAGTTGGTCCAACAGACCCGGGAGATAGCCAGAAGTTGGTGATTAGTTTCAAGCTGACCAAGAGTACTAAGAGCTCGATGCTGCTTCAAATCGCCAACTCATCTGTGGTTCTTGAGCTGAATCGTTTTAGTGAATGGATAGAGGTCGACTTCGTCACTAATTCAGGTGCTCGGATATCAGGCATCTGTCGCTTTTGTCTAAGACAGATTGATCCTTCTCCCGAGCTATATGTCTCCCCACTTAATCTGCATCCTGAGCGACCAGCTTTGCCGATCTCGTCTCCACCTTTTTTCTCTAAGTGGTTAGCAAAGCGACAAGGGCTATTTGGAACGTTAGGTCTAATGGAGGATACATGGGGTCGAAATGAGCTCGCTATTGATGACCAGAGATTTTTAGAGCAGACATACTTAACGCATGCTGAGCGTGAGCGGATGTTTTTTGATGCGATTGATAGAACTAAAGAGGGGTTATGCGTCTGTGTATTTGATGCCAGCGATCGTATTCAGCACATGTTTTGGCGCTACCTTGATGACCAGCACCCGGCTCCACGGGAAGATCCCGCTTTCGCCAAAGTCATACCTGAGATGTACCAGAGGATGGACGAATTAGTCGGCAGAGTAACCCAAAAACTAGCATCAGAAGATATCCTGATAGTGTTGAGTGATCATGGCTTCACATCTTTTAGGCGTTGCCTAAATATCAATACGTGGTTGATGCAGGAAGGCTACCTAGTTTTAAAGGAGGGTAAGGAAACGGGGGCTGACTATCTGGCTGATGTAGACTGGGGCAAGACGCGGGCCTATGCGCTGGGGCTGGCAGGGTTGTATATTAATCGGCAAGGGCGTGAAGCTAAGGGAGTGGTTAATGATAGTGAGTTTGCTGGCCTTAAAACTGAGATAGCCAATAAATTGAAGGAACTCAGGGATCCACAATCTGATACTCTGGCGGTTTTAAATGTTTATGACTCAACTAAGGCATACAAGGGGTTGTATGCCGAGGAGGCCCCCGACCTAATAGTCGGATATAATCATGGCTTTAGAGTCTCATGGGAGTCTGTCACGGGTGCGGTAGAGCGGGATCTTTTCTCAGATAATCTTAAAGCTTGGAGTGGAGATCATCATGTCGATCCTGAGCAGGTACCGGGGGTGTTATTTATCAATCGACCAATTGTTAAAGAGCATCCACATATATCTGATATAGCTCCAACAATTCTTGATTTATTCGCCGTAAAGATCCCGTCATATATGGAAGGCAAGGTTTTAATCTAGGAGCGCGGAGTACGCTGATCTGCGCTTGACCGGGCGTATCGAGGCAAGTCTCTGCTATCAGACCGATAGACTACTCCCCGTATCAGTCATGGCGCGCGTCGCAGCCGAGACCTCTTTGCTGGTATCGCTATCAGCGAGGTCGAATGGCCGACAAATTCCACGCCTATTGACCCAAGGGGGACCTAATTTGCCGCTACAATCTCTTAGAAATCACACAACCTAACAGATCTGTTCGACCTAACATTTTGACAGTGCGGCGCTCTAGAAATATAGTCCAAACGCAGTTTTTAGGATTAGAATTCTTAAGGTCGCGCAGTTTAAGGCAGAGAATCGATTTGGGATAAAGTATGTTTGGACCTAAGGTAAAGTTTTCGGCCGATCTTTGGGAGAAAATCACATTGGCAGCTAAGATAAAAAGTTGCGCTAGTCCTGAAGAGTTAGTCGAGCAATTGGTAGCTGTTGAAGTCGACCGTATCTTACAAAGTGCTGGTAAAAAGGCCCCGACTGAGGCGGAGGTTGAGGATATCGCTAATCGACTGAAGGGTTTAGGGTATCTAGATTAGGTTGTTCTTTAGACCACCCAGTAGCGCGGCTGTTTGGTATTCACCGATACTGGTCACGGTGCTCTCTCGAACGGTACGATTTATATTGGTTTCAGATGCTACTGGGGTCAGAGCAGGTTGAGATCTTAATTTTGGGGTCAACCCAAAGGAATAGAGCCGAGCAGTATAAATGCGAACAGCGTGCAATCGCGCTCAAGGGAGTGAAGATAGGCTAGAGAGGCTTAAGCCTAAAGCGGCACCACGGGCTTGGGACTGGCTAGTGCCGCATGCGTAGTTTTGGTCGGATACGGTTCTGCCGAATGCAGCAATCTGTTTGGGGCTGTGATGTTAAGCGACACAATTGATCTCCTTCATGGTTTCACAGGCGCTTTGATAGGGGTAGTAGTCTCTCCACTAGCTGGTGCTGACCCATTAATCAGTCTTACCTTTGTATCGGTCGTTGTCGGACTGATGTTTCTGTTTATCTTTGGAAGAATATCCAATCAGGCAAGCTTGCGACGAGTTAAGCAGCGAATTCACGCCGCATTCCTTGAGGCTATAATTTTTCGGCATGACTTAGGCATATCATTGCGAGCACAGATGGCGATGCTTGTGGGCGGTTTTAGATATCTCCTACAAGCGGTTCCTCCGATACTGGTATTGATGATTCCAACCATTTTTATCCTTGGTCAACTTAACCTGAGCTATGGGCATCGCCCGGTACAAGTTGGAGAGAACCTTGTTCTTACTTTAAAGCTCGTGGATTCCTCTCAGCTTTATCGGGTGACCCTCGTTAATCCCCCAGAGGGGCTAGAGTTTACTCCGCCGCTTAGAATCAAGAGTAGGAGTGAGTTGATTTGGAGAATCACCCCTACCTCGGGTGGAGATAAGGAGGTACTAGTTAAGCTTGGAGACGGCGGCAAGGAGCTATCGACCAAAATACACGTCAGTGGCTCCATGGTACTCCCCAAGATTGAGTCCCAAAATCACACTTCTTGGCTATGGAAGATGCTGTATCCAGGAGCAGCCTTGGATACCGTCAAAGATGTAGTTACTTCTCGTGTAGTTTCCTATCCCGAGCGCGCGATTGCTATTGGTGGACTGGAAAGTAGCTGGATCGTTATTTTTCTTATAGTCTCATTGCTTGCCGGTGTTATTTGTAGCCGAGTTTTTAAGATTGAAATTTGATCTCCAACTTCTACAGAGGATGTAATGAAGAAAAACAATCTTTTGATGATAGTTTTCGATAGCTGTCGGTTTGACACTTTTGCCGCAGCTCGGAAGCCTAATATGGACCGGATTGGTCAGGCTGACGCACGATATTCGTATGCTAGTTGGACCGTTCCATCGCACACCGTATATCTGATGGGAGTGACCCCGCATAAGAGCCCTCGCGGTAAATTCGCTTCAGAGGTCTATAAAAATGATTTTATCAATTGGGGTACTAGGTTGAATATTCCAGATATCAACTTCAGAGGGTTTGTCCCCCAATTATCCCTGCCGGCTTTTTTGAAGCGGCATGGTTACAGGACTAATGCCTTGGTTTCTATGCCAGTGCTAAATCAGACTACTAATTTAAACAATCATTTCGATCACTATGAGCTTATGCCAAAGCATAATGACATGAATGCCATGATTGATAGGTTGAAGTTCGATATCGATATCCCCTCGTTCTATCTCCTCAATACTGGAGAGACTCACTATCCCTATACAATCCCCGGAGAGGATAGCTCGGATCTCCCCATACTGCATGGTGTGCATGGTGTATTTAAGCACATGGACGACTTAATGATCGACAAAGAGCCAACGGGAGAGGCTAGGTATGAAATGGGTGATTTCTTCCATGAAGAGAAGATGCTCGCTTTAAAGGATAAACAGCAGAAGAATGTTGAATACTTAGATTCTTTGTTTGAGAAGCTCTTTGACACAGTGCCGGCTAATACCCACATCATGGTGATGTCAGATCATGGAGAAGCTTTTGGTGAGTCTGGGTATTTTGGTCATGGGCCCATTATGCACGAGAAGGTGTATGAGGTGTTCTATATGGAGGGGCTTCGGCCGTGAAGTCACGTTCTCTCAGTCGTCGCCGTTTGATCCAAGGCTCAGCGCTAGGCCTCACTGGGTTAGCGTTGAGTGGATTCGGAGGTGGTAGTCCTAATTCTGCTTGGGTGAGCCGCGGGCCATTCCTTCGTGGTGGCAAGGTCGCGCATAAGGTTATCGTCCTTGGCATGGATGGATTAGATCCGAAGCTAGTAAGAAGATTTGTGGCGGAAGGGCATCTTCCTACCTTCGAGAGGTTGATGCGCGAGGGCTACTTTGGGGAGCTTGGAACAACCAATCCGCCACATAGCCCTGTGGCTTGGTCTAGCTTTATAACGGGCACTAACCCCGGAGGTCATGGAATCTATGATTTCGTGCATCGCGATCCGGGGAAGTTCATTCCGTACATGTCAACGTCGCGCTCGAATGCTTCCAGCCGCTCAGTCTCTGTTGGAGGGTGGAAGATCCCGATTGAGAGTGAAAGTGTAGAGCTCATGAGGCGTGGGCCTACTCTTTGGAATATACTAGAGCAGAATTCGATCGAATCAAGCGTTTATGCAATCCCAGCTAACTTTCCAGTGGTACCAGGGAATGCAAGAACTATTAGCGGAATGGGTACCCCTGATCTTCTAGGGTCATACGGAACTTTTACCTATTTTACCGAGGAGCCGCCTCCAGATGCTGCTGACTTTGCTGGCGGCAGAGTTGTTAAATTGCGATTACGCGATCATGCAGCGGAGACCGCATTAGAGGGGCCTAAGAATTCTTTTCGCGCTAAGTCAGAGGTGGCCAAGGTTGCACTGAACTTGTCCAGAGATCCTTGGGAGGATGTACTTGAGATCCAGATTGATAGACATCGTCTGATACTAAAAGAGGGTGAATGGAGTGAGTGGTTGCCTCTATCATTTGAGATGATTCCAACATTTGCTTCTGTGTCGGGAATGGTACGCTTTTATGTGAAGGAAGTTCATCCGAAGCTAAAAGTTTACTGCTCGCCGATCAATATCGATCCAATGGATCCGATTCTTCCGATCTGTACTCCAAACGAGTATTCCCGAGAGCTCTCCCAAGCAGTGGGGCGATTCTATACACAGGGGTTCCCAACTGATACCAAAGCACTTTCGCATAATGTGCTTTCTGATGATGAGTATCACCAGCTTGCAAAGTACGTGCTGGATGAAAGCCTTAAGCTTTTTGATTACCAGTTCTCTAAATTCAAAGATGGTTTTTTCTTTTTTTATTTTTCAAGTACTGACCAGAACCAGCATATGATGCTGCGTTTAATGGACCCAACTCATCCACTGTATAATCCTCACGGGAGTCAAGAGACTAAGAATGCAGTGCTCTATTTCTACAAGCAAATGGATGAAGTGCTAAGACAGGTACTTGCCAAGGTTGATTCATCAACGACCTTGATTGCGATGTCTGATCATGGATTTGCTCCCTTTACCCGTGAGATCCATCTGAGTTCCTGGTTACTCGAAAATGGCTTTACTGCTCTTGAAGATCCCAAATACCGCGCCCAAGGTGAGTTTTACCAGCATGTTGATTG
>JBILUF010000117.1:0-7319 GCA_044371155.1 Bdellovibrionota bacterium | reverse complement strand
TAGACACCACTTCGCCATGATTGAGCCACCGCGCGAGACAATCCCCGTAACACGTCGGGCAGTCAGAGGCACATACCGCAGTAGCACCCCGGCATGGATAGTAAAGTAGTCTACCCCCTGCTCGGCCTGCTCAATCAGAGTATCCCGGAAAAGCTCCCAGGTAAGATCTTCGGCCTTACCTCCAACTTTTTCGAGCGCCTGGTAGATCGGCACCGTGCCCACCGGCACCGGGCAGTTCCGGATGATCCATTCCCTCGTTTCATGGATATAGTTGCCAGTGGAGAGATCCATGATGGTGTCAGCGCCCCAACGGATCGCCCACACCGCCTTCTCCACCTCCTCTTCGATACTGGAGGTGACAGCGGAATTTCCGATATTGGCATTTATCTTTACCAAAAAATTCCGTCCGATAATCATCGGCTCGGTTTCAGGGTGGTTTATATTGCACGGAATAATCGCACGCCCACGCTCGATCTCCTGACGCACAAATTCAGGGGTAATGTGCGTTGACGGAATCGAAGCTCCAAAGCTCTCGCCCGGGTGGCTCTTGGCAAGATCGCCGTACTCCTGTTTGAGCTTGTCGATAAGCTGATTCTCACGGATTGCGACATACTCCATCTCGGGGGTGATTATCCCGCGCTTGGCGTAGTGCATCTGCGATACATTGTTACCTGACTTAGCACGCCGCGGCCGTGGAATATCGGTGAATCGCACCTCGTGGAGCGCGCTATTTTGCAACGCTTCGCGTGCAAATCGAGAGCTAAAGTCAGTTAGCTCCTCAGTATCTTGGCGCTGTTCAATCCATCCCGCACGAAGGCGCGGCAAGCCTTGACGCACATCAATTGCAACTGAAGGGTCAGTATATGGGCCGCTGGTGTCATAGACTGCAATTGAGCGGTTCTGACCGCTCTGTCCGATACGACGAAACGACTGTGCCGAATCGGAGAGCTCGATCTCGCGCATCGCTACTTCAATGTTATGAAGCGCACCTTTGACATAGATCTTTTTTGAATTTGGAAACAGATCGCGGGTGATGCCGGTGCTCTCGGTTGGTGTTTTACCTTGCTTTTTCATCTCACCCTCCTTGGGTTGCTGTAATAATTAAGACACTATCTCCTGATTCGAGAGCCGCGGCATGCCACTGACTTTGGGGGATAACCTCTGAGTTAATCGCCGCAGCAATGCCACGAGGCTTTACCTTTAGCTGCTCCAACAGAGCAGCAAGGGTTGTCCCCGAGGCAAGCTCAGTCGGTTCATCATTTACCTGCACTATTATCTGCCCCATCGCTTCCCCCGGTTACTCCCTGCGCTGCCTTGATGCTGTGGCACCTCAGAGCCGCAAAGCTTCCGCCCCAGAGCACCGCGGTAGCGCGCGCCTAGATGCACGAAAAAATCTTACGGGGGTAGATTTGAGAAGTAGGTAGGTGTGCCAGGGATTAGTGGGTACACTACATGAGCTAACTGCCCTTAGTGCACCGCACCAAATACTCGATCGTTACGTTACGACCTTTGCACCTACGATCCTATTCCCTGCGGCAGAATTACCTGCATCAGGTTCAAAGGGTTTACTCTCAGCCGTTTTTGGACCCCCAAAAACCGGCACCCCCAAGGCTCTTTAGAACGCTACGAAGTGTAGCACATCTAGGGATGGCGAAAAAAGCTTACTGATAAGAACCTTGAAATCACCGCTATAGATGATCTGCGCTAGCTCCTCACCACCAACCCCACGCAATACGGCCCTAGAACCAACTCACTTTCTTCGCGGTCTCTAATTGTCTTTATAAGCTACCGTAAGTACTATCCCCTCGGCTCCTGCTGTAAGTAGCTACCGTTTTGCCTTGAGTAGAGCAGCTCGAAAAACACAGGGAACGACACAACGGCATCAAATCCTGCATGGTTTTTAGCTCATACACCTTTCTATTTGCCTTTTTGCCGATTGTAATCGGCTGTTACTACCTTGTCCCTAGCTTTCTAAAAAACTACGTGGCGCTCGTGGCCAGCCTGGTGTTTTACGCTTGGGGCGCCCCGTTCATCGTACCGTTGCTCGCCATTGCCTGTGTCGCCGATCTGGTGCTGAGTAATAACTTCGATACCAAGTGGCGGAAGTCAGCATTTGTTCTAAGCATCCTGCTCAATGTGGCTATGCTTGGCTACTTTAAGTACGCAAATTTTTTTGTTGAACAAGTTAATACGATTTTTTCGTTGTTAGGCTTTAGCCAGTTAAGCTGGGTGTCGGTAGCTTTGCCAGCGGGAGTTTCTTTTTATACCTTTGAGAAGATCTCGTATCTGGTTGATGTATACCGCCGGATAGCTCCACCAGCCAAGTCGCTTGGCCGCTACCTCTTATTTGTCTCTTTTTTCCCGCACCTCATTGCGGGCCCAATCCTGCGATATGCAGATGTATCAAAGCAGATCGCAGAGCGGAGTCATTCGTTTGGACTTTTCTTTGATGGGTTTTGTCTGCTGTGCGTCGGTCTCGCACGCAAGGTGCTCATAGCAGATGAGTTGGGCGCGGTAGCGGATAACATTATCGGCCTACCGGGGGATCAGTTAAGTGTCGGGTATGCATGGACCGGCATGATCCTGTATTCCTTGCAAATCTACTTTGATTTCTCTGGCTATTCAGACATGGCGATTGGGCTTGCGCGCATGTTTGGCTTTGATTTTCCGGAGAACTTTAATCACCCATATATCGCCACATCGATTACTGATTTCTGGCGACGCTGGCACATTTCATTTTCGAAGTGGATGCGTGACTACCTCTATATACCGCTGGGCGGAAACCGCTGCTCAACTGCTCGAAAGTATTTTAACCTGATAACCTGTTTTCTGTTATCAGGATTCTGGCACGGAGCAAGCTGGAACTTTGTTCTGTGGGGGGGATTCCACGGGGTATTTCTCATTCTCGATCGGTTATTTTTGCTGCGATGGCTCGAGAGGTTCCCAATCAGCCTCACCATACTCTTCACCTTCTTGCTCGTGACCATCAGTCGGGTGTTCTTCCGTATCGAAACATTTGATGGCGCTCTAGCGTACTATGCAACGCTCTTTGGCTTTGGTCCGCAGGTCGCATGGGTGCCCCCACTTGAAATGGTGTGCAATGGACGAGCTATTTTTATTGCAGTCGTCGCTATCTTGCTATCTTTTGTAACCCCGTTTTTCTTCAAGTTTGAGAGTCAGCCCCGGCTAATGAGGGCGATCTGTGCACTTCTATTGTTTGCCGCTTCAGTGCTGACGCTCTCAAGCACCAAGTTCAGTCCGTTTTTGTATTATCAGTTTTAGGCACGACAGAGTTGTCATGGTGACAGAGCGTATAAAGAGCTGGGGAGTGAAAGTAGCGGTTGTGTGCTTCCTGTTGCTCTTGGCGCTACCAACCATCCAACGAACATTTCGCATCTTTCCGACACATGCCCTTAGTGATGTCGATACAAAGGTAAAGAAGCCTCAATGGAGTTGGGGTGCATTCCAGAGTGGTAGATTTCAGAAAGTAGTGGATGATTGGATGCTACGAGGCTCTGGCTTTTGGGGGTATTTCGTTGCAATAAGTAACACCATCAATTATTGGCTGTTTGACGTTGCCCCGCCTGGGTATGGCGGAGTTGTGGTAATTGGCAAAGACAAATCGCTGTTTAATTCGATGTCGATCAACGACTATAACGGCAAATATTACTCAGATCCTCAAAAAGCAATGACCTTGCTCGAGCAAGCAAAGGTGGTGCAAGAGTACCTAGCGTCCAAAGGCATTCCATTTCTATTAGTCATTAGCCCCAATAAATTGTTGCTACATCCCGAATGGATGCGCTCGGCGCTTGCATCCCCTCAGCCGACACCACGGCTTTTCCCCCAGGCGAGAGCGGCATTGGTGCAAAGTGGTGTCCACCATCTAGTGCTTGCAGATGAACTTACTGAGGCTCGGCGTTATGCAGGGATGAAATTTTTCCCTAAATCGGGCGCACATATGAATAAGCTAGGCACTTGCTTGGCAGCCAGTGCAATTACGCGCGAATTGAATAAACAGCTACCCCACCCCCTCCCTAGCGTGGACTGCGGTGAAGTTACAACGCTCATTCCTCCCTCGGCAGATGACAGAGATTTGGCCCGAATACTAAACGTGCTGGATACGTCAGGCAGTTTAGATTTACAGCCTGCAATACAACCAGCATTGAGTGGCAAGGGCGAGCTCCAAAACACCCTTTTTGTTGGCACCAGCAATCTCTTCGGCTTTATTGGAACCATGCGAGATCTCGGGCTGCTCAATCAGCGAGATTATTATTTTTACTCTCGTAATATGTATAGCTGCTCGAAGCGTAATACGCTCGGCGAGCAGAGATGTTCACGGCGCCCGATTCGCAAAAAACATGATTATGGTCTAGAGATATTAGACGGGCGAAGTGCAGTGATAGTTGAAACACCAGAGGCAAGATTTCATCAAATGGGCTTTAGTTTTCTTGAAAAGCTCTCTACCCAAATTGAGGCCGCTGGTCAGCTTGCGAGAGCTGCCGGTGAATCCCAGGTGCGATAGCACCCTCCCATGTTTCAATCCCCTAGCACCCCCGCTGAGCGCAATCACACTGTGTTAGCGCTGCACTACCGGCGATTTCTACGGTTTGATCAAGCGCCTTCCGCCGGGGGTGCGGACGCTCTAGCTCGATCATTGGCCTCCGGAAGAATACCGCAGCGACCCTCAGTCACAGAGGGCCGCTGCGGTAAAGCTTAAAATCGCCATCCTAGTGATGCTTTTATACGGTAGGTGGCCGCCACCTGTGGCGAGGAGGTGTCATAATGCACCGGCCAACTCACTCCAAGCTCTGTATCCAAGCCGCGAGCAAAAGCCGCCTGCAGTTTGGGGCCAAGATACACTGCAGCGCGGGCGGTATCTGTCATCAACATGCCGTTAGCCCCACTGTCCTTCGCCTTGTTTTCGCCACTGAGCTCTGCAAAGAGGGCCAAATTCATTGAGTGATCATTTACAAGATACACCCCTGGAGCAGCCGAATACAGCACATGATCAGCGTACTGATAATCATAGCTTCCCGCAGTACGGATGCAGTACTCAAACTCCCCCTCAAAAACTGCTCTTCCATACCGAGCGAACAGCCCGGCGCCAAACGGAACATCAGTTGAGCCGCTGCCGAGCGCAAGGTCATGGCCATGCACAAAGCTCTGCGCCATTGGCATGTCTCCGTCTCCTCCATGCTCATCACCATGATCCTCACCGGCATGCTTGGCCTCTGCGTGATGACCGCCATGCTCTCCCTCGTGATGATGCTCTCCGCGCTCCTCCTCTAACTTATCGGAGTTGCCGGTAGGGAGCTTCACCCCGACGAATAGATGTGGGATCAGGGTGAAATCCTCAGAGCGATGCTGGTACGGAACATACCGCGCTAGCAGGGTGAGATCCCCCACTCCGGCCTCAGTTCCCCGCTCTCTTTGTCCATCGAACACCCGAGAGAAGCGACGATTGATGATCGGAAGCACTGCCTGGGCACTGAGGTAATCGGTGAAATCATAGCCAGCTGCCACCTGGGTAATAGAGCTCTCCACCCTTTGGTGCTCAGTGTTGTCGATCTTCTTGGTACCATCACGGATGGTGTCGAAGCCGGTAAACTGTTCACCGATGGCAATATTCCATGAGCCTGCCTCCGGCTTATAGGGAGCACTCACATTCGCGAGTGCGCAGACATCACAGGCCAAGACCTGTGTTGGGAGTGAAAATGCGACAATAGCAATTGCACGCACCAAGGTTGCGTAACGAGACATACGTATCCTAAAAAACGAATTAAATTCTTTTGATTATTCAGCTAAGCGGAGCGAACGATTCGGTCAGGCGGGCCTCGCACGAAGATAGCTACGTGTAGCCGTAAAAACACCGACGCAACATACGAGTGCGCCACAACGACAACAGGAGTCTGCGGAGGTGGAGGAGCAAGAACTGACGCAGCCTCAAGCTGCACCGAGCCCGCAATCGAGCGAAGCTTGGCAAACGGACATTCAGCCCGGCTCTCTGTTGTAGCTTCTTTCGTCCGGCACTTACATTTAGTAGTGGGAACCTTGGCAATGATCACGATACTGAGCGCTAGGAGCGCCACCAAAAGTCGAGATATCTTGCCTATGCGAGAAAGGTCCAACACGATAGTTCTCCTAGCTAAAAGCAGATTAAAAGTCCACCCTCACTAGCGCTCGTTGTGACCACTCGAAAGTCAACAGGGACCTCATGAAAAATCTCTGAATCCTCTCTATAAAAGCGATTTGGTTCTGTTGACTAGGGATCCCAGTCGGCTGAATATGGTAAAAGTTTACACCCCCACAGGAATGTGATGAGCGCACGAACAACCCCCTCAAACTCAGACCGTCCCAAGGAACGCGCCCCTCGTAAGAAGCGCACCACACCGAGCGCATTGCAACCATCGACGTCTCACCTTTCAACGGCACCGGATCTCACAACAAGTTATGGCCGGCAGGTAAATTCCGAGTTCTCTCTGATTAGCACAGCGCTATTTGAGGCGGCCGCTCATGCGAAGGTTGAGCTTTCAGAGGGTGATCTTGATGCCCTGTGCCGACGTCGCCAGCGTAAGATTACGTTACATCAAAGACGGAACGTCGATGATAAATTCGACCGACTTCGCCGCCTCAACATGCTTTTCGAAGCCTGTCTTGCCTTTCTAGAGGATGCCCATGAAGCACTCGAGGCGAAAGCCTCCGAGGACGCACGCGAGAAGCTTGATAACGCACAGCGAATCTTGCAGCACCTTGGCGAGACACTTGATTACAAGAATGGCGGCGATTTTTGTCGAGAGCTGGGACGGCTTTACTCCGAGGCAAGGGGGGAGTTAGAGCAGGCACTGGCAGAGGGTAAAGTATCCAAGATCGAATCAGCTCACGAGACTATCGAGAAGATCTATCGCGGATACCTAGAGCTCGAGATTAGGCAGGATGCCACGAGGTTTCTAAAAGCTCGCTCTAGGTCTCTAATGCAGGCGGCTTAACCATCGGGAAGAGCCAATACAGCACGGTCGATAGGCAGTCGATAGCCACTAGTGCTTTCGATACTACTAGGTCGAAAGCGAGACCCACATTGTCATGGCAAACGGACCACTGAATGCATCAAAAAGGCGCGGAATATTTCAGCCACGACCTGATGGCACCTCCCTTCGGATGAATAGGGAAGGACATACCCCCCAAGCAACGCCGATTGATCCCGATACACTAGCGCGCCAGATCGTTGAGAGTAACAGAATCGAAGGAGTTTTACCCTCCGGCAAAATCGGGCATCACCTTTATCGCACCAGCGATTCGGTGTTTAGGGGTTTGACGGCTCC
>JBILUF010000115.1:0-7322 GCA_044371155.1 Bdellovibrionota bacterium | reverse complement strand
CCTTGTGCGTAGTGCCTCAAATTAAATGTTACCGAAGGGAAGCTGTTTGAAGAGTCGATGACTCAAAACTCATGTTACCGAACCTTTAGTAAAGTGTTGTAAACATGAGCGAAATAGAGAATTTACGGGAATTGAGGGTGAAGTATCTGAATGGGAACCGTAGGACCAAAGATCAGATACTTAGCAGTCTATGCCTGGTACATGGGTACCACCGCAAAAGCGCCATACGGCTGATGCATGGGGAGCTAAGACGGCTAATGGCGAGTAAGTCCAGGCAGCGACGCAAGCCTGGGGTCCGGCGCAGATACCAGGACCCGGGGTTTAAAGCGGCACTCAAAGCTGTCTGGCGAGAGACGGACTACATGTGCAGCAAGAACCTTAAGCAAGCGCTGCCGGTGTGGCTTCCGGCGTATGAGGCGCTAGAGGGGGGTGTTTCGTGAAGACATTCGTAATCGGCTTCTCTCAATCAGCGCAGCATCAATCGATCGTATCTTAAAGCCGTACAAACATCTGGGTCGCGGCAGATGCGGAACCAAGCCGGGGTCGCTGCTCCGAAGCGAGATCCCGATCCGAACCACCGTGTGGGATGTATATGTTCCTGGGTTTCTAGAAGGTGACACAGTGGCTCACTGTGGGGGTGATTTGTCAGGGCAGTTTGTATGGACCCTCACGGCAACGGATATCTGCACGCAATGGACGGAGATTCGCCCCGTATGGCACAAGGGAGCTGTCGCGGTTATCGAGGCGATTGAGGATATGTACCAGGCTTTCCCATTCGCGGTGCAAGCATGGGACTGTGATAACGGAGCTGAGTTCATTAATCGCTATCTGGTAAAGCATTTCGCAGATCGCAAAATCGCCTTCACTCGCTCACGTCCGTATCACAAAAACGACAACGCTCACGTGGAGCAAAGAAACTACTCTCACGTAAGGCAGCTCCTCGGATATCGAAGACTCGACAATCACGAGATACTGCCGCGACTCGTCGATATTATGCGAGACTACTCACTCCTTAAGAACCTCTTCTACCCAAGCCGAAAGCTCGTCAGTAAACTCGTCATCGGCTCTTACACCACGAAGCTCTTCGATGACCCTAAGAGTCCTTACCAACGAGTTCTAGAGCACCCTCTCGTAGACAAACACCAAAAAGAACGCCTGCGAAATATCTACATTTCCATTAACCCGGTGCTTTTCAAGAAGCAGATCTTTTCCCAATTATGATCACTACTTAAGAACGCTTCGGTAACACCCCAATTTGAGGCATCTGACACCTCCTTCGGTAACAATCTAATTTGAGGAATCACGGTGCATAGAAAAAACAATTTAACTCTATGATCTGCTAAAGCAAATGGTGGTGAGTCTGGGCTTTTAATGTAAGTTGTTTGAATTGCTGGTGAGCTTTTGGCAGGGCACTGGCCGAGCGGCTGCAGGGAAGTCGGCGCCAATGGGACACCCAAACACAGCAACTTCGTAAAGCGATGTGATTGTTTGGCTACTTGTGGGGTAATTAGGGACAGTTCCATCTGTCCCTAATTATTTAGGAAGACATCAACCATGCCCATTTTCCCGACTGAAAATTCGGAACAGACGGAACTGTCCCTATTTATTCAGAAGCCATCAACGGGAAGGGGACTTAGTAGCTGCTCCAGGTCGGCCCGAGTCAAGGAGCGTGGCGAGAGTGCGTTCTCGTTGACGAGAGCATCCACAATCTTTGACTTCCTAGCCTTTAGATCCATTATCTTCTGTTCGATCGATTCCTCGGTCACCATCCGATACACCATCACTGAGCGTTTCTGTCCGATACGATGGGCACGATCTACTGCTTGGCTCTCCACCGCCGGGTTCCACCACGGATCGTAAATTATCACCGTATTGGCCGCGGCAAGATTGAGACCGGTACCTCCAGCCTTAAGGCTTATAAGGAAGATTCGTTGGGACTCCTCAGCATTGAATTTGTCCACCACCTGCTGACGATTGCGGGTCTCGCCATCGAGATAGGAATACTGAATCCCGACCTCCTCAAGCCATCGGCGGATAATAGCAAGCATCTCGCGGAACTGCGCGAAGAGTAGGATCTTGCTCCCTGATTCGAGCGCCTCGGTAATAAGCTCCTTGAGCGCGTTAAACTTCCCTGATTCATACCCAGGAGCGCTCTTGAGGGCGTCAATTGAATTGGGGTGATTGCACACCTGCCTAAGGCGCAACAGCGCAGCAAGAATTGAGATGCTCGCGCCCCGAATACCCACCTTATCAACCGACTCGAACACCCGCGGCCGCACCTCTTCGACGATCTGGTTGTAAAGACGACGCTGCGAGTTTGTCATCTCAACATGCATCACCGCCTCGATCTTAGGCGGAAGCTCCTTTTCTACCTCAGCCTTGGTGCGTCGCAGAATAAAGGGGCGGGTCTTCGCGCGCAGGAACGAGACTACCTCCTGACCTGCGGTGCCATCGAGGATCGGTTTCTCGATAAAGTTCTTAAAGAACTCTGGCGAGCCAAGATACCCGGGCATAAGAAAATCGATAATCGACCAGAGCTCCATCGGACGATTCTCTGTGGGAGTTCCGGTGAGAGCCAGCCGGCGATAGGCCCGTAACCCCTTGGCAGCTTTCGTGACGGCGGCATCAGGGTTTTTGATATTTTGCGCCTCATCAAGCACCATGTAGCCGAACTGGTGCCGCTCCAGATCCAACTTATCCATTCGTAGCAGCGCGTACGAAGTGATGACGATATCGTACTCAGGGATCTTGCCGAAGTTGGCTTTGCGTCCCGGGCCATGCAGCACCAGCACCTTTAGATCAGGGGTGAATTTCTTCGCCTCGTAGTGCCAGTTCATGATGACTGACGTCGGGGCGACGATAAGCGCGGGGCACTGCTCGGCTTTAGATTTCGATCGTTTTGATTTAAGTTTCTGTAGCAGGGCTAGTGCCTGGACCGTTTTACCGAGTCCCATCTCATCGGCCAGAATTCCGCCAAACTCGAATTCATGCAGGAAGTTCATCCAGCTCACACCCTCTTCCTGGTAGTGGCGCAAGGTGCCCTGAAATTTCTTGCTTGGGCGCAGCTGCTCAATCGCGCCGAAATCGACAAACCGCCGCGACAGCGCTTTCAGGCGAGAATCTGAAGATATTGTAATCGCTGAATCCTGAATCGCACTAAAGCTCAGGGCTTGAGCCGCTGAGAGCTTGGTCTTGATGGAGTTGCTCATCCGAAAGTTTGGATCGAGCAATCCAAGGGTAGTTTTGAGCGACCGCACCCCGCCACCAGGCACCTGGGCATACGCTCCAGAGTCGAGCCGAATCCACCTATCGGCCTCAGAGCGAATATTACGAAAAAGGTGGCTCAGCGGTACGTTGGCGTTATTCTGTTGCAGCGTGACATGGCAATCAAACCAATCGATACTTCCGGATTTCGCTGGACTATCCGCTTTGTCCAGGCCAGAACCGATTGAAATCGATAGCCCCAACTGCGCAAAACGCACCCCACGAGCTATCTGTTCAAGGCCACTAACCTTCCAATGGGCGGGGAATAGCTTGTCTCCCCCGTGCACTAGATCCAGAGCTCTGTCTGAGGTCACTAGATACCGTCGGCCCGCGATCCCTCCTGGGGATTGAAACCCAAGCTGCTTTAGAAGATCGGCGCACTCTGCCTCGTATGCTCGATTTGGCAGCTGTACCTCGTGCGGGTTAGAGGGCAGGGCATACTCAAACTCAAGTTGCGCTGATACCTCAAACCCATGAATTCCCTGAAACTGGTCGGCCATGGAATGGCGACGCTCCAGCTCAAGCTTAGGTGTTGGAATCGACACAACACTCTTTGGCTGCCGCTCCGGATTGAGAACCTGAATCAGGTGGGACTTGCCCTCCAGCGCCATTAGCGCTTCCAGCACCGGGCCCACCCCAGCGCGCGGCACTGCGACGACCCCACCATGGGTGAAAAGGGTAGCAAGCCGACTGCCTGCGTCTGAAACACGATACAGAGTGCCTTGCACATAGGTCCAATAGGGGCCCGAGCCGATCAGATCGCCCTCTTTAAGCACCTCACGCCCCTCGGGCGGTATGGCCCAATACAGCGCAAGCTCAGCACCACTCTCTAGCCAACGGAGTTTGACAAGCACCTGGAGCTCCTCGCGCGAGAAGGACAAAGGAGTCTGATTGCCAAAGGTTTTGACCGTGTCGTATTCCTGGGCGAATCCAAGCAGCGCCTCGATATCCGAGCTGGCACTTACGTACCAAAGCAGCTTTTCCTCATCCCAGTAGCCATTCTGCTCCAATAGCTCAAGCAGTAGATTGTCGAGCGCCCGAGCACTGGTGCGTCGTACGATTGCAGGTGGCTGAATGACGCCGTCAAACTTTATCTGTGCGCCGATCTTATCCCCCGAGAGCTCAAGTAACAGCTCAACCTCGGGCAAATAGGCGGCCGCGATGCTGCTGCTACGCGCTAGCTGGCTAGCATCGATTAATGCGGTGGCAAGCTCCTCAGCCCCTCTGCCTTGAGAACCAGCCACTCCTCCCCGCAGGCTTAAGCTGTCAGCAGAGTCCAAAAAGCCCGCATCGGCAGCGCGCCACAGTAGCGCCACAGAGTGCTCGCACCACACGTCACGCTCAACACCACAGGTGCAGTCAGGGGAGACCTCGCTGTCGCTAATGAGCTGGAGCCGTACTGAGTGCAATGGGCCAGAAGGGGTCTCTGTACTCACCACCCCATGCAGCGAGGCACCTGCTCTGCTGTACTCGAGCACTCGTCCCTCTTGTGCGAAGTCAATCCCGCGCTCGATTACCCCAGCGGTTGCTCGGCCATGAAGAAAACGGGAGATTCGCCCTCTGTGTCTATCGGATAGCTGCATCGGAGTAGAGTATCACACCCCGCGGTCAAAACGGAACCTATAGAGACAGAACATTAGCGGGCCACGCCGGACATTACAAAGATTAGACGCCTATCGATAGTCGCTCACGATTCGCCAGCTCCAATTCGGGCTAGTCGGTAGGCTACTTCGGAAATGGAAAGAGGAGGGCTGATTGGCGAGGGTGATACTACCGATGGGGCGGATAGAAACTACCTGCCCCTGCTCTAGGATCTGTAGAACTAGGTGGACCTCGCCAGCGCCACGCACAATTCCGCTCCACTCCCCGACGTCGCTTGAAACCTTACGGAAGCTCTGCACATCTATCTGCGCCACAGCAGGCAGGCGCCGCGGCAAAGGAGTGCCGAGCGTGCGTGGCTGATGCGGACCCCGAAAGGGAGGGATCGATACAGGGCGCGGTGCATTACAGCTAGGCTGGTTACTCAAACGACCAAAACAGCCCGGATCAGAGCCCCCCTGGGGAGAGGCGGCCACCAGTAAGGGGAGCCAGAGAGCTAACGCTGCAGCCCCTGCGGAAATCCTGCGCCCATAGTCCACTCTGTCCGCCATTGTGTAACACCAACGATCAAAATCCCTTTTGCGCTCACAATACCGCACCTACCAAGCTCCTACCACGCCCAACGCGCAGCACTCCAGGCAGAGCTGGTTTTGAAGGATTGCTCGCTGCAACCCGATTGAGGAATAAGCCGCATGGGACTATGAGCCGCGCTTTGCAATGCACAAAATCGCCGTATGAGCAGCGCAATAGAGCGCAGCCAGCTGCCAATAAACCCACTAATTCTGGGATGTTACGGCGAATTTATGCGCTTGCCCTCACTGTCTACCCCGTGTAGCATCGAGCCCTGCGGTGAGTATCAGTGAGTATCACAAGCTCTCCGCGGTTTACGTTCTCTTCACCATCCCGGGGCCCAGTTTCCCGGATTTCTACAAAAGGAACCTTACGATGCTAGTACGTTCTAATTTTTTCAAGGCCGCTGTGTGTGCCCTCGCAGTGTTTGGCGCTGCTCAGGTAGCAAGTGCTCAGATCAGCGAGCAGGATTTCTCGGCAGCGATGCAGAAGTATCTTGCAAGCGAGAAAGGCCAGAAGGAGTTCTTTGACTTCCTAGGCACTGCTCAACAGAAGCAGCAAGAGCTCGCTCAGAAGAAGCAGATGGAAGCGATGCAGGCCAAGCTTGATGAGCAGTTTAAGAATCCAGTGAAGATCGACACCACAGGCAACCCAGTGAAGGGCCCAGCATCAGCAAAGGTCACCATCGTTGAGTTCAGCGACTTCCAGTGCCCATACTGCAAGCGTGGCAAGGAGACCGTTGAGGAGGTCATGAAGGCCTATCCGAACGATGTGAAGTTTGTCTTTAAGCATCTACCGCTTCCGTTCCATCCACAGGCCAGACCAGCTGCGCGCGCCACCGTGGCCGCGATGAAGCAGGGCAAATTCTGGGAGATGCATGATGCTTTGTTTAACAACCAAGATAAGCTCAACGAGGGTTTCTATGTTGAGCAGGCCAAGGCCCTTAAGCTCGATGTAGAGAAGTTTAAGAAGGATATGGCCTCAGCAGAGACCGAGGAGTATGTGAAGAAGGACGAGGAAGCTGCTAAGAAGCTAGGCATCGGCGGCACCCCTTCGTTCGCAGTGAACGGGGTAGAGGTGCGCGGCGCTTACCCAGTTGATTACTTCAAGACGATTATTGATCGCCATCTGAAGAAATCCTAAGTCGATTCCCAACGTAAAAGCAGCTGCGGGAACAGGGCACGAGAGTGTTCTGTTCCCGCAGCGCTTTTTTAGGGCGGTGGAGTGCGTTTGCAGCACCGCAGAATGGAACGCTCGGAGCAAGAAGTCTGAGCTAGATATCGATAAACATCCCCTCAACGCCCAGCTCCTCAAGGACGTAGTTCATGATCCGCACGTCATCATCAAACCCAGTCGCAAGCGCGGAATCAGGCGAGCCATCTTCATTCATAGCAAAGTAATAGACCGCCCCGATAATCAGCCGTCGCTGCGCCACAGAGAACTGCTCATACTGCTCAAGCAAAAACTTCGCGCTGGAATTCAACGCTTCAATTAAGGGGGGCTGGATAAGTGCGTTATGTTTTGCCTCGAGCAGGATCTCGTCAACGCAGCGCCGCAGTGATTCCAACAACGACGGGACGTCAGAGGCGGGGAGCTCTCTACACAAGCGATGAAAGTTCGCTTCCGCATCCGGAGGAAATTTCGGTAGTCGATGCTGGCGTCTACGAAACATCACGCCACCCTGGCATCACCCGATCTGAGTAAGCACACGCACCGGGGCGCCGGTGAATGCCGACACTACGGAAACCGGTCCAGGACCAAAGGTCCTGTCGATCAACGTGGCCCAGGCAAGCACTTTGATTCCGCGCAAAGTAGCCCGCGTATGCGCCTCAAGGCTTGAACGTGCAGTAGTGATTACATCGGTTACAAGGATCGCATTCTTGCCCTTG
>JBILUF010000116.1:0-7322 GCA_044371155.1 Bdellovibrionota bacterium | reverse complement strand
TACCACACCCACCACGGCGCGGTGCGCAGTTGACGCTCGGCGTACCACAGCACCACCAGAGTCACCTGCACAACTAACCACTGGGGAGTTAGTGTGGGAGGAATAAAGCACACCTCCAGAGACACTGGAGATAATCAGGTTGCCGAATTTACCCTGGTTCAAAAGATCCTGCAGTGTGTTTTGAGAGTTGGTCGAGTTTTCATTCGTGCCAAAACCAAAGAGAGTCTTGGTGTCTCCCCGTTTTGTGGGGGCACCACGGAGCACAGGCACGGGGCTTGTACTTGTGACGTCACGATCTAAAGTCAGCACACCCATATCGTATCGAGAGGACGATTCGTCTACCGCAGCGTCTGGATCGTAAGAAGAGTTGAAGTCGGCTTGGGTGACGTCAAAGTTCTCGTTGCCAACTACGACGGTATAGTCGGGGGGCGAGAACTGTGGCTCATCTGATGGGCTCACGATGCAATGTGCTGCGGTCAGCACCTCACGTGCCCCCACCAAAACCCCAGAGCAGCGCGATCCACCGAACTCATTCTGCATAAGTATAAAAGCATACGGCCCTTGGTAGATCGGGCTGAAGTCGCCACCAAGCATGAAGTCGTGGATCGGTGGAGGTGCTTTGTTCAGACTCTCAGGGGTTGCCCAACCAGATCCGGGCGCTAGCAGCGCAAGGCTAAGGAGTATATGGGCCACTAAAGCAGCAGGGGTTGTTTTCATATGCACTCCTTGATTATCCGTCTGGGCTGGCGTGCTCGCAAGGGGCGCCAGATAGCAGCGCTGGCCCCAAGCTTCCAAGTCTGAGTAATTTAAGCACCGATAGTAGGTGCTGGGGACGTCATTTGTAACTGATTGCGGTTCTATGGGATATTGCTGTGTGAAACTGGTTGGTTAGCCGGTCTCTTGGGGCTTGCGATGATATTTCGTTCAGCTTGGGACGTGTTTTGCGTGTTCGTGGCCCGGTTGTCTGGGGCAGCTGGATGATGCGGCGGGACAGAAACTTTTTGATGGCATCTATGACTGAGATCGCAGCGAGCAGGGAGGCGATTTTTCGGCTTATTACAGCAAGGTCCCCCATGGCCAGAGTTGTTATCGTTCTTGGGGCATTCATCGTGCTCCTGGCGTTGTTTAAGTTTCTACAGATCTACTTTGCGATCCAAGAGAGCAAGAAATTCATGCCGCCCCCGGCTGCAGTAACTACGATTGTCGCTGCGGAGTCGGAGTGGCGTCGTACCCTCACCGCAATCGGAAGCGTTGTCGCGACTCAGGGTGTAGTTTTAAGTGCTGAGCTGGCCGGAAAGGTATCAAAGGTACATTTTGAATCCGGCGCAAAGGTGCAGAAAGGAGAGGTATTGGTGGAGCTCGATAGCAGCGTTGAGGAGGCCAACTTGCGCGCTTCCGAGGCTGTGCTGGTCCAGGCCCAGAAGAGCCTACAGCGTGCTCAGATGCTTCGGAGTAAAAATGCTAATTCGCAGGCCGATCTCGACGCCGCTGTTGCCAGCCAACGATCCACTGAAGCATCTGCTGATGCGCTTCGCGCCACCATTAGCCGATTGAAAGTGGAGGCGCCATTTGCGGGTACCACTGGAATTCGCAGTGTTAACGTTGGCCAGTTTGTGAGCCCTGGCACCCCCATTGTACCTCTTTTTTCGATGAACCCCGTCTACCTTAATTTTAGCCTGCCTCAGCAGGTAATCTCGCAGATCGCTGTGGGCAGCGTGGCACGGATTACGGTAGATGCATATCCCGGTGAGAGTTTCTCTGGAGTAGTTACCACTATCAACCCGCAGGTGGATGCAGTCACCCGCAATGTGGATATACAGGCAACGATACCAAACCTGGATGAGCGACTGCGGCCTGGCATGTTCTCGCGTGCGGTGATTGAGCTTGCTCAATCGGAGCGGGTGATTGCAGTGCCTGCATCAGCGGTTAGCTACGCTCCCTACGGAGATTCTGTCTATGTGGTGGAGCACGCCACAAAT
The DNA here is from genome assembly GCA_044371155.1 of Bdellovibrionota bacterium. GTDB lineage: Bacteria > Bdellovibrionota_C > UBA2361 > UBA2361 > UBA2361 > CAZTER01. Next base: position 5,343 of record JBILUF010000116.1, on the reverse strand, counting down.
GAGGCTGGCGAGCATTCAAATGCGGTGCGGCAGCAGATTGTAAAGCTCGGTTCTCGACAAGGGGACCTCGTAGCGATTAGCGGCGTTAAGCCAGGGGAGGAGATCGTGACCTCAGGGGTATTCAAACTTCGTCCTGGGGCGCCAGTGCTCGTGAATAATTCGGTTCAGCCTGGTTCTAGCATCGAGCCCAATCCGAGCGATTCATAAGGGGGCGCAGCAAATACGATGGCTTTTACTGATATCTTTGTTAAGCGCCCGGTGCTTGCCATCTGCGTCAACCTTTTGCTCCTCGTCGCGGGGATTCAGGCGATTCAAAAGCTTGTAGTGCGGCAGTATCCGAAAAGCGATCTTGCCGTAGTAACGGTTAAGACCGTCTTTGTAGGAGCTAGTGCAGATCTTGTGCGCGGGTTCGTATCTACCCCGCTGGAGCGAGTGATCGCCAGTGCTGATGGGGTGGACTACCTAGAGTCGTCGAGCACCCAGGGACTAAGCACAATCACCGCACACCTAAGACTGAATTTTAACACCAATGATGCGCTCACTCAGATACAGTCGAAAGTTGCGCAGGTTCGCAACGACCTTCCCCCGGAGGCGGAGGCTCCGATAATCAATGTCGAGATGAGCGACAGTCGCTTTGCGTCGATGTACCTAAGCTTTTACTCCGACGAGATGGATCAGAATCAGATCACTGATTATCTCACCCGGGTGGTGCAGCCGCAGCTCTCGGCGATTCAGGGGGTACAACGGGCAGATATATTAGGAGCGCGCACCTTTGCGATGCGAGTATGGCTCAAGCCCGACCGCATGGCGGCCGTGGGTTTAAGTCCCGAGGATGTACGCACTGCGCTCGCCTCAAACAATTTCCTCTCAGCCATCGGTAGCACTAAGGGCTCCATGATTACGGTGAGCCTGGTAGCAAATACCGACCTACGATCCAAGGAAGAGTTCGAGGATCTCGTGGTGAAACGCACCGGCGATACCCTGGTTCGATTGAAGGACATTGCTGATGTAGTGCTGGGAGCGGAATCGTACGATGAAGATGTTCGGTTTAACGGGCAAACGGCCACATTCATGGGGGTGTGGGTGCTGCCGAATGCCAACTCGTTAGATGTCATCAAGCGTGTGCGGGCAGAGGTTCCTAATGTAGAGGCGCGCCTTCCCAGCGGAATGCGAGTGGGGATTCCGTATGATGCAACGGCCTACATCAAAGATGCCTTGCGTGAGGTGTTGACCACGCTCATCGAGACCGTCCTGATAGTTATCCTGGTAATCTATCTATTCCTGGGCTCGTTGCGCGCAGTGCTTGTGCCTGTGGTGGCAATTCCTCTCTCACTTATTGGTGCAGCCGCGCTGATGCTCGCGTTTGGATTCACTGTGAACCTTCTCACGTTGTTGGCTATTGTGCTCGCGGTGGGGTTGGTGGTGGATGACGCCATTGTGATGCTTGAGAATGTTGAACGGCATGTCTCCGAGGGGATGCCGCCGTTTGAGGCAGCGATCAAAGCAGGTCGGGAGCTGGTGGGCCCGATTATCGCCATGACCATAACCCTGGCCACCGTGTATGCGCCGATCGGAATTCAGGGCGGACTCACCGGCACACTATTTCGGGAGTTTGCTTTTACCCTGGCGGGCGCGGTGCTGGTGTCTGGATTCGTGGCCCTGACTCTTTCGCCGATGATGTCCTCTAAGTTGGTGCGAGGTGGCGAGCACTCCTCGGGGATGAAGCTGAAAGTTGATCGGTTTTTTGACGGCCTGCAGGCAGGCTATGTGCGGCTGCTACGAGGCACGCTCAATAATCGTCCGGCTATTCTGATGGTGGCTGCCGTGATGACGATGTTAGTGGCACCTTTTTATATGTTCTCCATGAAGGAGCTTGCTCCCCGTGAGGATCAAGGGGTGGTCTTCTCTATTGTGCAAGCGGCTCCAAATTCATCCCTTGAGCAAACACTCATGTTCACCGAGAAGGTGTTTGAAGCATATAAGTCATTCCCTGAATTCTCAAAGTCGTTTCAACTCACTAACCCCACGTTTGGGTTCTCTGGGATGATTACTAAGCCCTGGAGCGAGCGGAATCGGAGCGTCATGGAGATTGAAGGCGAGGCCTGGGGCAAGATGTCGCAGATACCAGGTGTGCAGCTTATCGTGACCACTCCGCCGCCATTGCCCGGGGGGAGTGATTTTCCGGTAGAGTTTGTGATCTCATCCACCGCTGAGCCGCGCGAGATATCTGAGTTTGCGCAGCAGCTTGTGGGCAAGGCGTTCGAAAGCGGCATTTTCATGTTTGCTGATACGGATCTCAAATTTGACCTGCCGCAGAGTGAGGTGGTGCTAGACCGAGAGAAGGTGGCGGCTTTAGGGCTCGATTTAAGTAAGGCTGGACGCGATTTGGGCGTGCTGCTGAGTGGGAATTTTGTGAATCGCTTCAATATCCAAGGTCGAAGCTATAAAGTAATCCCACAGGCCAAGCGCTCTGCGCGACTCAACCCTGAGCAGCTCCAGAATATGTATATCGCTGGCCCCAACAACTCTTTGATCCAACTCGCTACGGTCGCAGAGATTCGCGATTCGGTGCAGCCGCGCGCTTTGAATAGATTCCAACAGCTAAACTCCGCCAAAATCCAAGGTGCGGTGGTGCCGGGAGTGAGCATCGACCAGGGGCTTAAGGTCCTTGAAGCTGAGGCTGCCAGGATTTTGCCGCAGGGTTATTTCACTGACTATGCTGGAGAGTCGCGGCAGTTGCGCTCAGAGTCGAATACTTTGATGACAACTCTGATTCTAGCCGCGCTTCTTATCTTCCTCGTTCTCGCCTCACAGTTCGAGAGTTTTCGTGACCCATTCATAATTCTAATGGGCTCTGTACCTCTCGCACTGAGCGGCGCGCTGCTATTCATCTTTCTAGGATTTACCTCCCTAAATATCTACTCACAGGTAGGGTTGGTGACGCTGGTGGGGTTGGTGGCAAAGAACGGCATCTTGATCGTGGAATTCGCAAATACGCTTCAGCAGCAGGGAAAGTCCCAGCTTGAGGCTGTGGTGGGGGCCGCAAGCACCCGGTTGCGCGCGATTTTAATGACATCGGTGGCGACTGTTGTCGGGCATTTCCCGCTTGTTCTCGCCAGTGGCGCTGGAGCCGGGGCGCGAAACAGTATCGGAATCGTGTTGGTGAGCGGAATGATAATCGGGACGATCTTCACGCTCTTTGTGGTGCCCTCTATCTATATGGTGGTGGCAGTGGACAGGGGCCGGGCCGCAAAAAAGCATCCTCGTGGTGGCGCCGCCAAAGAGGAGCCTCTGTTGCAGGTGGGGTCTTAGAGATGAGCAGGATGGAGATTACAAAGCAGGTGGTTGTATCGGCGCTAGTCCTGTGTGGGCTCTGTCGATGCGCCGTAGGGCCGGACTACCTCACGCCTCAGCGTGAGCTTCCCGCCGCTTTCGCAGGTAGTACCCCAGCGATGACGGCCGATCCAACACTACCGGTATGGTGGGTATCTTTTAATGACGGAGCGCTCACTAACCTTGTCGCGGAGGCGATTGAGGGTAACTACACAATCGATGGGGCCTTGGCCCGGGTGAACCAGTCACGAGCCATGCGGCAGCTCTCGTTTTACGATCTTTTGCCGACAGTCACATCACAGGGCGGCTACACCCGCGCGAAGGACTCCACCTCCCGCATTCCAGCGCCAGGGCCGATCGATCTTACCCGTGAGTTCTATTCTGCCTCGGCAGACGCCTCCTGGGAGATCGACCTCTTTGGGCGGGTGCGGCGCCAGCATGAGCAGCGTCGCGCTGAAGAGGAGGGGAGTCAGGCCGCACTCGATGACGTGCTCCGGCTTGTAATATCGGAAGTCGCCACAAATTACTTCGCACTGCGGGGCGCGCAGGCATCCTTGGGAGTTGCACGCGAAAATGTAAGTTCGCAAGAAGAGACTGTGGCGCTGATTCAGGCGCAGGCAGCGGGCGGAGTCGTGTCGGAGCTTGATGTGGCTAGGGCGAGCACTCAGCTAAAAAGCACTCAGGCGATTATTCCACCGCTTGAGATTGCGATTCAAGTTGCGATACATCGATTGGCCGTGCTCACCGGAAGGAATCCGGCCGAGTTAGAGAGTTCGCTGCAGGTGGCTGCGAATTTGCCGCGCTATGATGGACCCGTTGCTCTCGGGGATCCCGCAGCGCTGCTGCGGCGTCGGCCCGATGTGCAAGTTGCCGAGCGCGCACTCGCCGCCGCCACCGCAGGAATTGGGGTGGCTGAAGGAGATTTTTTTCCAAAAGTTACCTTTATTGGATCTCTTGGCTTTGAGGCGTCGACACCGTCGACGTTTGGCGATAAGGGCACCGATCTGTATTTGCTCTCTCCGCGCATCTCATGGCCGGCGCTGGATATGGGGCGGGTGATCGCGCGAGTGCATGCCGCTGATGCGCGAGCTCAGGAGCAGCTGGCCCTGTATCAGCAGACGGTGCTTCTAGCTCTGGAGGAGGTTGAGAACTCGTTGGTCCGCTTCGCAAAGGAGCGAGAGCGCCGAGATCTGCTAAAAGAGGCAGCGCTTCAGAGCGATAAAGCTACTGAGCTAGCGCGCATACGCTACAAAGAGGGCGGGGCTGATTTTCTGACCGTACTCGATGCCCAGCGCGCTCAGCTTGCCGCCGAGGGGCAGCTTAGTGAAAGTGAGACCCAGCTCGCGATCAATTTAGTCGGGATCTATAAGGCCCTTGGGGGCGGCTGGGAGGGGGCTGAGTTGTCGCGGCGAGAGCCAGGGAGCACGGCCCATTAGTGATAGGGGATAAAAAGACCTCTGTGGTAGCCGCTTTGACAGCCTTAAGCTAACTTGCTACTATCACCGGGCTTTTATAAACAGAAAGAAAAAAGCTGGCACTTTTAAGCACTTACCGGTTTTCTAGGTGAGGAGCCGCTTGAGAGTCAGCGAATCGTAATGGAGTTTAAGCATGTCTGACGAGCGCTCAGCTGAGAGGGCGGAGGTTATATCAAAGTTCCGCCGCAGCGATAAAGATACTGGGTCTCCTGAGGTCCAAGTTGCGCTTCTTACCAAGCGGATTGACCGTATGGTGAAGCACTTCGAGAAGTTCCCAAAGGACCATCATTCACGTCGTGGAATGTTAGTGATGATTTCCCAGCGTAAGCGTCTTTTGGAATACCTCAAGCACGAGGATCCATCTCGCTATCGCGGTGCGGTCTCTGCTCTTGGTTTACGTAAGTAAACTGTCTCATCCATTAAGCCCCAATTCATGGGGTCGGGGGTCATGCGAGATATCGCGCGGTCATCTGAACGATGCTGCCCTGAATGCTTCAGGGGGATGCTCTGTCTGTCTGTTTCAATAATCGAAACA
>JBILUF010000114.1:0-7387 GCA_044371155.1 Bdellovibrionota bacterium | reverse complement strand
ATCTCCCCAGTGGCACGTGCGAACCCCTTATTAAGAGCATCGGACTGCCCATTATCCGGCTCGGAGGTCCATTTGAGATGGGGGTAAGACTTTAGGATGTCGAGCGTGCCGTCGGTGGAGCCCCCATCGACAATGATGTGTTCAAGGTTGGGGTACTTTTGTCCCAACACAGATTCAATATTCTGTCGAATGAACTCGCCCTGGTTAAACGAGACGGTGACAATCGAAATTTTGGGCCATGTCGTATCCATCTCCTCGGATATAGCATCCCTGTGGTTGTTTGAACATTGAGGGTGTGTCCGGCCGAGTGGCCTACGCCTCTATCTGCATGCCCAGGCTGCCCCTCTAACGTCATGACGGGCTAAGGTCGACCACTTTCCGCATTGGATATGCCGTGAGCTTATTCCAGAACAGTAGTGGGGCCCCAGACTCCTGGTACCCATACCGTTGGTAGAATCCGCGGGCCGTCGCGGTGCTGGATAGCTGGACCTCGTGATGACCAAGTCTGCGTGCCTCGGCCTCTAGGGTTGCTAGGAGCTGCGCGCCGAATCCTTGGCGCAGACCTTCAGGTGCGAGGTAAAGAAGCTCAATCTCGGCGTTGGCACGATTATACATCGCAACGCCTATAATCCCGTTGGGCGTTATCTCAGCGACCACCACATACCTATCTGAATCAGCGATCCAGCGTGTTAACGTCTCTGGCGTCTTATTTGCACACCATGCTCCGATAATCTCATCATCATGGCTGTGATCCTCAATGCACACCTCCTGCACAGAACGGCTCAGCACTTCGCAGATTTTGGCTGCGTCCTCATGGAGAGGGAGTCGAATTTTGGGGTGTATTGTTTTGGGGTTAGGCGGCATGAGGCGATCCTCTCGGGAAAGACTCAAGGGATGGAAGATGCAGTTTATACCATACAAAGGCCGCGGGGATTCAGAAAAAGGTTTATCTCTTTCAATGCTGTGAGATGCGATCTGAGCTTTAAGGGCAGACCCTTAGGGCTGTTTGAAAAACAGCTCCACCTCCAGTAGCTCGCACCAGGTGTGAATAATTGTGATATGGACCTCTTGGATCCGCTCAGTCTCTTGAGCTGGTACAATTAGGGGTAGATCACATAACGCATTTAGAGCGCCACCGTCTTTACCAAGTAGCCCAATCGTAAAAGCCCCCTTAGCCTTAGCCGCTTTGACTGCAGCGATGATGTTCTTGGAGTTTCCAGAGGTAGAGATCCCGATTACCGTGTCATTTGCGCTACAGAAGGTCTCTACCTGGCGAGCAAAGACAGTTTCAAATGAATAGTCATTGCTCCAACAGGTCATTACCGCGGGATCCATCAGGTGCATCGCCTTTATCCCTGGCCGCTCCCGTTTGTATCGTGCCACCAGTTCCTCTGTGAGGTGGATAGCATCAGCGGTGGAGCCGCCGTTGCCGCAGGTGTAAATTGTGCCACCAGCTTTGACTGTGTTGACAAGTCGGTGTGTAGAGTCAGCTATCCCCTTTATGAAGGTAGGGTCTTTGGCCAAAGCCTCTTTTATCTTTGCAGAGGCAAGGAATATCTCCTGAGCTTTTGCTTCCATAGGATAAAGAATACCTATCTCATAGACAGAAGCTCAAGCCCCCTCAGAAAACAGCCGCGGGAGCCAAGAAAGTGGTAGGGGATGATTGTCCCCTCTACATCAAGCGGGGTATACGTTTGCTAAAGATTGGAGGTGATATGGAGCTAAAGATATCCTTAGCGTTGCATCTTATCGGCATGGTGATGTGGTTAGGAAGCCTACTTGTGCTGACCCGTTTGTTTAAGCTGTTTACCTCCCCTAGTGGGCCGCAGGGCGAGCTCCCCAACCTTATGGGGCGGATGTTGTGGGGGTATGTCGTCCCAGGCTTTTTGCTCTCACTCGCCACCGGACTATACCAGATGGGATATGTTGGCTTTGGCACCTACCTCGCCCAAGGATGGTTTCATGGGAAGCTTACCTTGGTGGTCTTGCTTGTGGTCGTGACCCTGCTTTGTTTTGCGAATGTTGGCAAGATTCGTAGAGGTGCACCTGTTTCTGGTGGGCTAGCCAGTGCGATGCATGGTTTTGTTGGCTTCACTCTGATTGTCGTAGTATTCATGACCGTCAAGTCGGGTATGTATTTCGCCGGTCTAGGAACTGGCGGCTAAGGAGTTTTGGGGTATGCGTGATTACCTACTGTGGTTGGCAAAGATTCTGACCCTTCTCGTTATTTTCTTTGTATTGGTGCCTCTATTCTTTGCCTTCTGTATTGGACTAACCGCAGCAGTTGCCAAAAGCCCAGTAGGGATCTCCGACTCGAAACATGCGGTGGCTGTGGTTGAGCTGACCGGGGAGATAATGAGTGGCAAAGAGGTTGTGGAGCAGATCTATCGAAATGCTGACGACAAAGGGGTGAAAGGGATCGTGTTACGGGTTGATTCACCGGGTGGTGCCGTCGGCCCATCTCAGGATGTGTACAACGCCGTTCTTCATGCCAAGGCTAAAAAGCCTGTGGTGGCATCGATGGGGACGCTCGCTGCCTCAGGCGGACTCTATGCCTCCCTGGGTGCATCAAAGATATTCTGTCAGCCGGGAACCCTCACTGGCTCAATCGGGGTCATTATGCAGCTTCCAAATTTTACAAAGGTGGCCGAGAAGCTTGGGGTCGATATCGTCACTGTTAAGAGCGGTAAACTCAAAGATGTGGGGAATGCATTTAGGCAGATGGAGCCGGAGGAGCGAAAGTTCCTTGAGGATACGGTGCATAAAGTCTACGAGGATTTTTTGAATGCTGTGGTGACCTCCCGTAAGATCCCACGGGAGAAGGCGCTTGAGTTTGCCGATGGTCGAGTGATTGTGGGCTCAGACGCAAAGCAGCTTGGGCTGGTTGATGAGTTTGGTGATGTCTACGATGCTGCGCGGGCCGTGTTTGAGATTCTTGGCGAGCCACTGCCAGAGGGTAAGGTGCCAGAGCTTCGGTATGAGGATGATAAGTTTAAAGATCTCCAGCGGCTCTTCCGCAGTGCTACCTCGGTGGTCGCCGGGCTTAATCCCCTGCACCCTAGCGCTAACGTACTGTACATGATGCAGTAGGATACCCTTTCTACGGAGGTGGTATCCTATGAACACCGTTGAGGGGGGAGCCCCAGGGGTTTCCAACTAGGAGTTTTTTATGCGAAAGTACCGCTCTTCCGACACGAAGGAGGGACTCTTCCATGGCACAGGCTCAGCAAACGGCAATCACCCCAACCCGTAACGACGATTATCCGGAGTGGTATCAGCAGGTAATTAAGGCTGCAGATCTGGCCGAGAATTCTCCTGTGCGCGGCTGCATGGTGATTAAGCCCTGGGGCTACGGTATCTGGGAGCGGGTGCAGCGTGAGCTCGATGATCGCATCAAGGCCACAGGCCATGATAACGCCTACTTTCCGCTTTTTATCCCACTGAGTTTTCTTGAGAAGGAAGCTACCCACGTTGCTGGTTTTGCAAAAGAGTGTGCGGTGGTCACCCACCACCGGCTTGAGGAGAAAGGTGGCAAGCTTGTCCCGACCGGCCCGCTAGAGGAGCCACTCATTGTGCGTCCAACCTCCGAGACTATTATCGGGGACTCATTTTCGCGTTGGGTGCAGTCGTATCGTGATCTTCCTGTGCTTATAAACCAGTGGGCTAACGTGGTGCGCTGGGAGATGCGGACACGGCTCTTCCTGCGCACCGCTGAATTCCTGTGGCAAGAGGGGCACACAGCGCATGCCACCAAGGATGAGGCAGTGATCGAGACCATGAAGATGCTGGAGGTGTACCGTGAGTTTGCTGAAAACATCATGGCATTGCCCGTTATCGCTGGTGAGAAGACCCCTGGTGAGCGGTTCCCAGGAGCCGTCAACACCTACTGCATCGAGGCGATGATGCAGGATAGAAAGGCGCTGCAAGCAGGTACCTCTCATTATCTTGGGCAAAACTTCGCTAAAGGTTCCGACATAAAGTATGTCACTGAGGCTGGTAATACCGAGTTCGCCTATACCACCTCGTGGGGTGTTTCGACCCGACTGATTGGGGGCCTTGTAATGACTCACTCAGACGATGATGGCCTAAGACTTCCGCCGCGGGTGGCACCAAAGCATGTGGTGATTCTGCCGATAGTTCCAAAGCCTGAGCAGCAAGGAGCGGTGTTTGAGTATGCCCATACACTTGCAAAGCAGCTCTCTGAGGTGCGGTATCACGGAAGCCCGCTGGTGGTGCATGTAGACACCCGCGATATACGCGGTGGCGAGAAAAGCTGGCAGTGGATTAAGAAAGGGATTCCGCTGCGGATAGAAGTGGGCCCGCGAGATATTGAATCAAATAACGCGGTACTTTTCCGCCGTGATAAATCTCATAAGGAAAAACTAGTGCTGAGCACCGCCGAGATTGCTGCGCGTGTACCAGCGCTGCTTGATGAGATGCAACGCAATATGTTCGATGCCGCGCTGCAGTATCGTAATGAGCATACTAACCGCGATATCAAAGATTTCGAGGAGTTTAAGCGCTTCTTTACCCCAAAAAATACCGAGAAGCCCGAGATCCACGGCGGATTTGTATTGGCCAAATGGAGCGGGGACTCTGCTGCAGAGGCTGCGCTTTCTGACCTCAAGGTCACCATCCGTTGCTTGCCACTTGAGCAGTCTGGCACAGCGGGGCGTTGTGTGATTACTGGGCAGCCGGCCACCCAGGATGCAATATTTGCTAAAGCCTATTAATTGTCTCTGCGGCTAATGAACCTTGCGATAACCAGCTTTTATAAGTTTGTTGCTTTGAGTCCCGAGCAGGTGGAGAGCATTCGTCAGCTTTTGCTGACGCGTTGTGACAGTCTAGGTATCCAGGGGCTTATCGTCTTAGGTCCCGAAGGTGTGAATGCCACCGTCTCGGGAGCGCCCGAGTCGCTTGCGAACTTTAAGCATTGGCTTACCACCGAGTCGCCGTTTGCTCCGCTTGAGTGCAAGGATAGCACCGCCGAGAAGCCGCCGTTTCGAAGACTTCGAATCGATATTCGCCCAGAGATAGTCACCTTTGGCCACCCAGTGGCATCTCCTGAGGTGATGGAACGGAGTTTCCTTACCCCCCAAGAGTGGCATGACCGAGTCACCTCCGCTAATCCGCCGGTTATCATTGATCTGCGCAATCAGTATGAGACTGCCCTGGGGAAATTCGCAGGAGCGCTTGATCCAGAGACTGATTGCTTCACGGAGTTTCCTGAATTTGTAGCGAAGCAGAATCTGCCAAAAGACCAAGAGATTCTGATGTACTGCACGGGAGGGATTCGCTGTGAAAAAGCACTCGGGTATATGCATGCCCAGGGGTATAAGATGCGCCAGCTTGCAGGTGGAATCTTAAAGTACATCGAAGAGTTTCCCCGTGGAGCCTTTGAAGGGGAGTGCTTTGTGTTTGACCACCGGGTGGCGGTAGACCAAGACCTTCAACCCTCGCAGCGCTACACCCTGTGTGTGCACTGTGGAAATCCAGCCGAGGAGAGCAACGATAAGCTCGTTTGTCAGAACTGCGGGACCTCAAAAGCCGTCTGTCTTAAGTGCCGAGAGATAGCCGATAGGCATTCCTGCTCAAAAAACTGTGCGTATCATCTGAGGCGCAAAGAGGAGCGAGTAGCACAGAGCTAAAGCCTCTCGGGGCAGGTTGCCATAACTTGTCTCGTGCAATCATTCGTTGTGGTTATCAAAGTTAGAGAGGACAGGGATCCTGCGCCCTTATTAAGGGCTGGGGCTATCAGGTGTGTAATCATCTTTGCAGTGGTGAAAAAAGATCGCTTTGGTGGGTGGTAGAGCTTAAAAGCGGAGAGCACAAGGGGAACGAACTGACTCTTGTAGCCGTAGGGGGATTTAGTAGATACTGCGTGCATGAGAGTTAACTCAGCGTACACTTCTGCGATTACCTGTGCCTGATCTCACCCCAACGAGAGAGCTTGATGCGCTGGCCCAGAGCTATGAGGCTATCCCGTACCCTTTTTATGCCCATCCTGAGAGTTACCTTGGGCGTGTTGAGTTCCTGGCTAAACTGTTTGGACTACCCTCTTCGCTGCAATCTGGGGCCCGTATTCTTGAGATCGGCTGCGCTGCAGGGGGTAATCTCATACCGATGGCATATCGTTTCCCGCATTCTTCTTTCGTTGGGATTGATCTCGCCAAGGGGCAGGTCGAGCAGGCCACGCATGATAGTCATCAATTGAAGATATCGAATATCAGATTTTTGCAGGGCTCCTTTGAGCATCTGAATCCTGATGATGGAGCGTTTGACTATATCATCGCGCACGGTGTGTTTTCGTGGCTGCCAGCGGAGAAGCAGCGTGCTCTTCTGGAGAAGATGCGACAACTTCTGCACCCTCATGGGGTAGGGTATGTAAGCTTTAATACCTATCCAGGCTGGGCATCCAGGATGGCGGTGCGACAGATGTTGCGTTTTCACCTAGCGCCCTATCAGAAAGCGCCCTTCTCAGAGCAGATCGAGCATAGCCGTACACTGTTAACGGCTGTATGCGCGCAGCTTCCCTCCCAAAGCTCTCCGTGGCGGCTGGCCTGCGAGCGGGTGCAAGAGGAGCTGCAACATGCACCGCAGAGCTACCTAGCGCATGATCTTTTAGAGTTCGAAAATCATCCGTGCTTTTTTGTGGAGTTCAATGATCTTTTGCGTCAGGCCGGGCTCCGTTTTCTGTGTGATACACACCTCAGTGGGATGGATGGGATCGGATTGAATCGAGATACCCGTGGCTTTATCGACCAATACGTAGGTCCGGATCAGATTGCGCGTGAGCAATATTTTGATTTCATGGTAGACCGGGCATACCGAGCTGTGTTGGTAACCCCGATAGGTGCGCCTGTGCGTAAGACCCTCACAGAGGATGCGGTGCCTAAAGACTTCTTTGTAGTGGGCCGTGTAGCAACCCAAGCAGGAGGGACGTTAGTCCATCGAGATACCGCCACGCCCATCTCACTCGATGATCAATACAGTCAAGATGTGCTGGTATATCTTGATTCAATCTTTCCCGCCGCCACAACCGTTAAAAATATTGAGCAAAATGTGCCCTCCCTGGCTCCATCTGGGAGCGAGCCCAGGCGTTACCTCCTTGGGCTGCTAGTGCACCTCTTTGCTAGGCGTATGGTGGATCTTACTACCACCAATCCGACGCAGGGAGTTGATGAAAGCGCGGCAGCCTATCCAACGGTGCCTGTATTTATTAGGTATTTTGCCAAGCGGCAGGAGCGGATCCCCAATTTGCGCCATGCCACCGTGACTCTCCCAGCGGAGCTTAGGCAGTTTGCCGCGCGGTTAAATGGGGAGGTGGAGCCAGGGCAGTTGATCGCAGAGCTACGAGGTTCCTCTAGTGAGATAGCCGCCGCCCTAG
>JBILUF010000113.1:0-7400 GCA_044371155.1 Bdellovibrionota bacterium | reverse complement strand
GGAAAGAGTTCAGATTCAACGTTGTTAACGCAGAACTGCCTCCCGAAACGCAGCAGCACCAGATGCGCACCCTTTTGCAGAGCAAAATAAACCTCGAATCATTCCGTCAAAAATCAGTCTGGAAGGGATCAGCCAGCGGACGCTCCCATCCCCCGCGATGATTCTGTAGGTGGATTATCAAAAAGGTCTTATGAAGAAGAAATGTTACGGCAAACCCATTCCCGGCATGGCCCTCGATGAACTCCGCGGCTCCCTCATCGTCTTAGAGGGCGGTGACGGAGTGGGGCGCACTACCCAATTGAATCTTCTCAAGGACTGGCTTGAGCGACTCGGGTATCCCACTGTTGAGGTAGGCCTAAAGCGCTCCGAGCTAGTTGGAAAGGAGCTGATGGAGGTGATGAAAGGTAATATGCTTTGCCCAATTACCTTAAGCCTGTTCTACATCACCGACTTCGCCGACCAGCTAGAAAATAGCCTGATCCCGGCGCTGCGCGCTGGATTTGTGGTGATTGCTGATCGGTATATCTTTACCCTCATGGCCCGACATATCGCCCGTGGGGTCTCCAAGAAATGGCTGACTGATATCACAAATTTTGCTCTGGTGCCGGATCAGATCTTCTATCTCAAAGCCAAGCCTCAGACCTTAGCAGAGCGCACCTTCCGAAAAAGTGGCACCCTGAACTTCTGGGAGTCAGGGATGGATATCGAACGATCAGGAGACATGTTCCACTGCTTTAATAGGTATCAACGCGCCCTGACTCGTGAGTTCGACGAGATGGCGAGGACTTATAATTTTATTACTGTTAATGCAGACCGAGATGTCTTTGCAATTCACGGGGAGATCGTAAAGCACGTTAAGCAGATCCTAAAGCGACCCTCTATTCCAGCTGCGGACCTAGTCGAACGCACCAGCCAAACACAGCAAGTACATAGCCGTAAAAAGAGCGGTAAGGGCAACTCATACAAAAAGTCGACTCCCAGGCGCTCGAAGTGAGCGATCCCTCGGGTCTGAATTCGACCTCACCCCTTCCTTGTCACCACTTGCCCCTTTGGGGAGTCCTTGAGAGTAAACCCAAGCTTTTCAATCTGCCCTCTGAGCTCGTCAGCGCGCCCCCAATTCTTGGCGTTTCTAGCGGCCTGGCGCTCCTCCAGTAACGTCTGCACCTCCTGCGGCACTTCGCCACGAGTCATCGTTGCGACTCCGAATCCGAGCACGGTATCAACCCGCTCCAACACTGCAAGCTTCTCTGCAGCCCCCAGGTCTTTGGCTCCCACAAGATCCCACAGCACTGCTAAAGCCTGAGGCGCGTTTAAATCATTAGTGATCGCCTGAGCGAATCGCTCAACATAAGCATTGCCTGCTGTCCCCACCACCCCGGCTGTAGCCTCATCTTTAAGGACAAGCACCTGCTCCCGCAAACGCAGAAATGCATTATTAGCCCCCTCTAGCGCTTCCCAGCTTAGGTTTATCTGTTGGCGATAGTGCCCCGAGAAGCAGAAATACCGGTACGCCATCGGATCAAGCCCGCGAGCGATCAGATCATCTAAAACGGTGAAAGTGCCGGCCGACTTTGACATCTTTAAATTATTCAGCAGCAAGAACTCTCCGTGGCACCACATACCCACCCATGGCTTGCCGGTAGCGGCCTCGGATTGAGCGATTTCATTGGTATGATGCACTGGAACATGGTCGATACCACCGCAGTGGATATCAAACTGCTCGCCCAGATACCGCATCGACATGGCGCTACACTCGATGTGCCAGCCCGGATAGCCACGCCCCCACGGCGAGTCCCATTGGAGCTCCTGGTTCTCAAATTTTGACTTCGTAAACCACAGAACAAAATCAAATGGATTCCGCTTATTGGTATCGACATCCACCCGTGCGCCAGCAAGCTGTCGCGACAGATCTAGCTGAGCCAATTTCCCGTAGTCGGAGCACTGTCCTACATCAAAATAAACATTTCCCCCGCTGATATAGGTCCTCCCATTTCGCTCAATCCGCTGAATCAGGGCAATCATCTCTCCGATATGCTCCGTTGCTTTGCATATAGTCTGCGGCCGTCCAAGGTGCAGTCGATCCCAGTCCTCTAAAAATTTGGCGGTGTAGTATCCAGCTATCTCCTCTGACTTTTTCTTCTCCCGACGTGCGGCGACCAGCATCTTGTCCTCGCCATCGTCTTGATCATTCACGAGGTGCCCGACGTCTGTGATATTCATGACATGACGCACCTCATAACCGGCAAACCGCAGGGTGCGCACCAGCAGATCCTCAAACAAGAAGGTGCGAAAATTGCCAATATGCTGAAAGTCATACACGGTGGGGCCACAGCAATAGACTTTCACCTGTGGGGGGCTAAGAGGCTTGAGCTCCTCAACCACACGGCTCATCGTGTTAAACAAAAACACCGGGCGACCCCCTGTAGACGGAGTGCTTAAAGCAGAGATAGAGGACGAATTCATCAGGTGCTCCTGGGGATGCGCTAGTTATATAAGAGACTCTACGCCACGGAGCCAGAGACAATCCGCGCCAGAGACAATCCGCCTAGGCCGACACAACGGGGACAAAAGACAGTATCTCTGGCTCGGCGCCGCTTATCTGTGTTGCTCCAGGCGAAATGGTAGCAAAGAACCGCTACTCCCTCAATTTAGGCAGGAATCCGTTCGGATGAGCAAGCACCCCCGCTGCTTGTAAAGCGCCAGACCAAAAATCAGACCACTCCCACCCAGAGGTGGTTTTTGAAGCCACTTCTAGGCCGAAGCAGCAACCTCTGGAGCAGGCGCGGAAACAGTGCCTGAAGCAGTAGTGCCTGAAGCAGTAGGGGTAGCCTTCTCGGGCTGCGCTGGCTTAGCGTGCTCGGCCCTGAGCCCCTCGCGAGAAGTGTCGGGAGACAGGGTGCCATTTGGCGTTGCCATGGCTGACTTTTGCGAAGCGGCAGCCTTTGCGGCCTGAGCATCCTTCGCCTCTCCGGTCATCCGACAGCTACCGTTAAAAACTGCCCCCTCTTCAATGATTAAACGCTTAGCGATAAAGTCCCCGTCGATTCTTCCGCCGCGTAGTAGCTCTATGCTCTCTGTGGCAGTAATGTTGCCACTAACGGCGCCGGCTACCACCAGATGCTTGACCCGCACCTGCGCATTAACACTGCCATGCTTGCCAACAATCAGGGTCTCACTGGAGTAGACCTCTCCGCCGAGCTTGCCATCAATAATAACGACGGTATCAAAGCTCAACTTGCCCTGTATCACTGTGCCGGGTCCGAGCGCAGAGCGGGGCTTCCCAAAACGCCGACCGATGACATCCTCAGCACACTCCTGAGCTAACGGCTGAGGCACTCGAGTAGCCTCCAACACCGCTCCGGTCGTTACGGCAGGCTTTGCCAGGTTATGATTGGCAACGCCAGGAATTGATGAACCTTGGGTCTCTTCCTCGTCTTTCTTCTTTTTTCTAAACACGAAACCTCTCTGCGATTGGTCAAAAATTCCTGTTGTGAGTGGTCATCTCCTTGGAGTCAACGCTTCGGTATGCCGACCTAATCCAGCGGATACGATCTACAGCCTATTGAGGACCCGGACATGCAGCTCAACCGAATCTTGGGAGGCCAAACGATCCAGAGTCAACACCACCCAACGGAGAGCTCGCTAAATGCGTTATGAACCGGAGTACCTCAGCAGCGGTCTAAAGCAACCGCCGCGCATTAACACCCTGTCTCTTAAGATACTCGCTTGGGCTAGAAATTTCCATAAATTTGGCCTCTTCGTGAATTGAGTCGGGGCTGGGCATCGAGGTTCCGCAGGATACGCAAAAAGGTTGGTGATTTAGACACGGGGTGCGAATGATTGATTGCATTTGTCCCGCCATAGAGCTGTGATATCTCCGTGATTGGGGTTGTTAGCCTTGTAAAATGAATTTAAACTATTGGATATTGGGGGGCTTTCTCTGGGCGAGGGGGCATCCAAACAGATAAGCCAGGAAGCTAGCTACTTCTAAGTCCGTGCCCTAAGTCCGTGTCCTAAGTCCGTGCCCTAAGTCCGTGCCCTAAGCCGTGGATGGCTGACTACCATGACGGGGCACAGTCGCATGACGGGGCACAGTCGCATGACGGGGCACAGTCGACCGGGGCTTGGCACAGTGTCTAATAGAGCTGCGCTAAGGCCAAAAAACTTTGCGCTGATAGGAAATAGGGGAATAGTAACCGCCTGGAATAGCAACTGAGTATGGAGCATTAGGGCCTCAAGTTGATACTAAGCTCTCGAACTTACCGAATTTTACCGGCTTTGCTGGCCCTCATAGTGGCCTGCGCTCCGCTCTCATCAAAAACAGAGGTAAGGGAGCACCGCCGAACAAAAGGGGCCGAAGCATCCCGAGTGCATCCGCGCTCTCTTGCGGTGAAGTCTCAGAATAATGCGAATCCAAAAAACGGTGAAATTTCAAGAGCTTGCACATCCAGCAAGTGCGATTCTCAACCTGAGCAATCTGCTGAAAAGGTAGAGGATTCCGCAACTTTGCCTACTACGGCCGAAGACGCCACAACTCAGATGGCGGCTTTAAACCCAGAGATTTCTCTTAGCTCCGTTTCAAAGGGTGCTGTTTCCAAGCTGGGGCCTGCCTCACCGCAAGCTCTTGAACCTGTAGAGGTCTACCTATCCCGTTCAGGCGATATCGTCCTCGGCAGTTTCCCTTCCTTTTCTACCACCTACGATGGAAAGGTGGCTTCAGCGAATGCGTTGCGTCAGGTGACATTTTATACCCTCCATCCCAAGCTTCAAAAGCTTGCTGCTGATCTTGTTCGAAAGGCTGACGCGCCCCATGTCGCCATCGTTGCGATGGAACCAAGCTCAGGGCGCATCCTCGCTCTCGCCCAAAAATCAAGATCGATCCCTAACCTGTTGACCCATGCTGGGTTCCCAGCTGCATCGCTTTTTAAAGTCGTCACTGCGGCGGCAGCATTAGAGCAAACAAAATTGCAGCCTGATTCTACCATTCGATTTCGAGGGGGCACCTACGTTCTTGAGCGCTGGAACTATCTTCCCGACCCGCGCAGAGATCGAAACTCGATGTCTATTCGTGAAGCCCTGGCTCGCTCTTGCAACGCAGTATTTGGACGAATTGCACTGGCCAGTCTCGGCTCCGATGCGCTGCAGGAGTATGTGCACTCTTTCGGTTTTAATCAGCCGATGAAGTTTGAGCGTCCGTTGCCTGTGAGTAAGGCCCATATTCCAGCCGAGGATCCCTATCAGCTTAGCCGCACCGCTGCTGGCTTCGGTGAGGTGAACATAAGCCCCATTCATGCCGCAGCCCTCATGAGCGGAGTAGCCAATAGCGGCGTAATGCCTCGACCGGTGTTGGTAGACTCCGTTCTCTCCTCGTCGGGAGAGCCTCTATTCCAGTCAAAAGCTGAAATGCTCCGACGCATGACAAGCTCGAAGACCGCAGAAGAGCTCCTTGACATGATGGAGAGCACAACAACAATGGGGACATCCCGCAAAGCCTTTATGCGCAAGAATCGTCCGGTCTTGGGGGATATAGCTGTTGCAGCTAAGACAGGAACCCTGCGGGGAGATGATCCGGTTGGACTAAATCAATGGCTAATCGCTGCTGCCCCTTTACCAAACCCTCAGATCTCAGTGGCGGTGATTGTAATCGATCCTCGCTCCTCCAAATGGAGCGCCTCGCTGTTGGGGCGGCGCATGATCGAGGACTACCTCAAATAGCAAACTCCACAGTAGACGCGATGCACAGCGTAGACTGTGCGATGGGCTGCCATGATTACCTCATTTCTCAGGGCGTGCTGTCACCTCGGGAGCTTAATAGGAGGCGTTCTCTGATTCCACGCGTGGCAGTAGCGATGGCATCTCTAATCATTATCCCCGCAAGGAGCGCCGTCAGCAGCACCCCGGCTAGTGTAGTCAACTAGGACTAAACAAATCTAGCTCAACAAATAGGGCTAACAGAGCAACAAAGCTGATAGCGAGGCACGGCTATGAAGGTTAGCCCTCTTTGGCTGGCTGCTCCGAGGCTGCGGCAGCTGGGGAGCTGGCTGCATCTGAAGCGACGAGCAACTTGGACTTGATACGGGCCGACTTACCGCGGAGCTCGCGGAGATAGAACAAGCGAGCACGGCGGACACGACCGGCACTTACTACCTCGATCTTCTCAATCATCGGACTATGCACAAAGAAAATACGCTCAACACCGATATTGTAAGAGATCTTGCGCACCGTAAAAGTGGCGGTGCTTAGGTTGCCCGAGTGCCGACGAATCACCAGCCCTTCGAACACCTGAACGCGCTCCTTGTTGCCCTCTCGAATCTTAGCGTGAACCTTTACGGTGTCACCAACGCGAAACTGGGGGATATTGTTCCGCTTCTGGCCGTTTTCTACCGCAGCTCGAAGCGCCGATAGGGAGGCAACCACTCGCTCAGAGGGGGCGACATTTGGGTTTTGTGCTGACTGCGACATACTCTCGACCTTACGAAATCAAAATCAAATACTTTTGAACGTTACCTTCTTACGCCTGCGTTACACCAATCTGATGCTTGCAGTGCTCCACCCGAGCACAACTCAACCCGTGCTCCCTCCAGCATACCTAGAAGAACTAGGCTCTAAGGGTTGGGGGCTTTCTTCGAGGAATCTTTTCGGTTACGAAAATATCCCGTCTTTACAGGCAAATAGGGCGGCTATACTATCAGAAGCATTCGCAAAGACAAGCTTTGCGCCGGATTTGGATTGAAATGAAGAAAAAAAGCCCCCGCAGCACCGCTCGGAAAAACACCTGGGACCCCCAGAAAGACAATATTTTTAAACAGTTAGCTGAGGCTATGCTATCTCAGGGATACGCGGTGCGGCGCGAAGAGCTAAAGCAGGGGCACGGCTGGAAGGTAGCTAGTGGCAGCTGCCGTTTGGACCAACAAAAACTAATTTTTGTGGACCGCAAACTCCCCCAAGATGATCAGATTGCATTCCTTACGCAGCGGATGACAAATGCGGGAGTTAGGCTATCAGATGAGCAGTTAGCATCACTACCGGAAAAGGTTCAGCAGATGCTGGTGGCCGGCTCCGATGCCATCGCTGCATAGCTAACCGTAGCATTCTCCAGCTACATCTTCTGCGGACGATCGGCCCCCGGGCATTTTGCGATCTCATTTCTTTTTCCTCTGCTTAGGTATCCGCCAGGGGCTGAACGAGGAGGCCGCAGCACCACCCTACTCGGTGCCCAGGATCCCAGGCACACCACTTGCGCACGGGGCACACCGTTGCGGAGGTGCACCTTGATTTAATTGCGTTCCACTAGGTCGCATGGTACCTTCCCCGATGGGCTTCCCTTCAATTCTATCAAGGCATTAGGAACTCATGTTTGACTCGCTGTTTGGCCTTTTTTCCAACGATCTTGCAATCGA
>JBILUF010000112.1:0-7438 GCA_044371155.1 Bdellovibrionota bacterium | reverse complement strand
CCCACTTTGGTGTCGTATCCCTGTGGTAGCTGAGTTATAAAACCGTCAGCGAACGCCGCCCTAGCAGCAGCATACACCTCATCGGCACTCGCGGTGAGGTTTCCATAGCGGATGTTGTTGTAAATCGTGTCGTTAAAGAGGAAGGTGTGCTGCCCAACCATGGCGATCCGGGAGCGGAGTTCATTCAAAGACACCTCCCTGATATCGACACCACCAATCCGCACCGATCCGCGACTGGGGTCGATAAACCGCGGCACCAGATCAACAAGAGTGCTCTTGCCAGCTCCCGAGAAACCTACCAACGCAACGGTCTCGCCCTCTTGAACAGTGAACTCTATATCACGCAGAGTGTCGCTGGCATCCCGGCCATAGCTAAACGCCACTCGATCGAACTCAATCCGGTTCCCCGTTGTAAGAGCCTTTGGATCTAACGGTTCTTTGATACGCGGCTCAGAGTCTAGAATCTCAAAGATCCTGTCAGCGCTGGCCAGGCCTTGCTGAATAGCGTTATTGACCCGGCTTAACTTCTTAAAAGGATCGTAGAGCAAGAACACCGAGATAAGAAACGCAATGAAGTCACCCTGAGTGCGGATCCCCGAGATTACGGAATAGCCGCCGTAGAGGATCACCCCTGAAATTGCGAGTGCAGCCAGCACTTCGTTTACTGGACCTGTAGCAGCGCGAGCCTTCTCTGCCTTCACAAAAGTATCCGTGAGCAGCTTATTCTCAACATTGAATCGCTCTGTCTCGAACCCTTCCCTTCCAAAGATTGTCACAACTCGATGCCCGAGAATACTCTCCTGCAAACGGGAACTGAGTGTACCCACTGCTTCCTGTCCCACCCGGCTTAGCTTCCGCAGCCGGCGACCAAACCGATAGACCGGATAGATGCCAAGCGGGAATGCTATCAGCGCGATCGCAGCCAGAGTTGGGTCAAGGTAAATCGCAGCAGAAACCAATGCGATAATTCTAATCGAATCACCCAGAAGCGCCGAGAGAGAGTCAGTGAGCAGGGCCCGCACCATTAGCACATCGCTAGTGACTCGCGACACTAGACTAGCTGCTGAGTTAACCAGAAAAAAATCTGATGAGTGCGAGAGGAATTTCTTGTTGAGATCACTTCGAATATCACGTACCACCCGGTGCCCAATACGAGCCATCAGGAACTGCTGACCAAAATCGGCCGCTCCACGCATCACAGCGAATATAATCAAAACGACTGGAATCGCGACGAGCAGGGACTGGTTGCGATTGGCAAACACCTCGTCGAGTATGTGCTTTACCAAAAATGGCACCGCTCCATCCGTGGCGCCGAATACAACTAAGCACACCAGGGCAGCAGCAAATTGGCGTTTGTAGGGCGCAAGGTACCGAAGCACCCTGCGGTAGGTTCCGACACTGTTGGCATTGCTGTTTAAAGAGTTCGCTGTCATTGGGGAAAAGCCCTTTCACCGGGGCCCCGCGAGTGTATAACAACCCAATTCCGTTAGCAAATTTAGCTTGTGCGGCGGAGGAGGCGGTGTCATACACTAAGGGCTCTGTGGTGCTTTCTTAAGGCGAATAGGCATGAAAAAAATACTCCTCATTGGTCTCGCGGCAGTGGTGCTTGGCGTGGTCGGCGCAGCCGTCTATCTAAGCCGAAATGCATCCCAACTAGTCGCCGCGTATAAGCCACAGATCGAGAGCGCAGCCGGTACAGCGTTGGGCACACCAGTCAGCTTTGGTGATATCTCAGTGTCAGTTTTCCCCTCTGCAAAACTCAGCGTTTCTAACACCGTAATCGGACGAACCGAAACCTCAAAGGGAATTGAACTTAAAAGTCTTGACCTCGCTCTTAGACTATCCAGCTTGATACGTGGAGTCATTGATATCTCTGCTTTAGAGCTTCACTCCCCGCGGATAACCTTTGTAAAGCAAGCAGGGACCACCAGCATTGAGGGCCTCCCTTCTTCGCGTCCAGGAGGCTCCGATGTTACTTCCTCAGCTCAAGGGTCTGGCGGTGCCGGACAGGGAGCCAGCTCCGCCAAGGCTCCGCTAGCACTTTCCTTAGAGCGCTTTCTCCTCGATGATGGAGTGCTCTCCATACGAGACATGGACAGCAAGACCGAACAAACAATACAAGAGATTCGGCTCGAGAGCGCAGTGCAGGTGGACACCAGCACCATAACGCTGCCATCCCTCGATCTTTCGGCGATACTCCCTAATGGGATTCCAGTATCAGCGACAGTGAAGGACCTTTCCTTTGGCCTTCAAAGCGGTGACCTAAAGGCTGAACTCTCGGTATCGATCCTTAAGAATATCCTTCAGGTTCTCCCAGCGCTTAATTCCAAAACCCTAGCGGGTAGCGCTGCGGTGTCATCGCCTGGAATTGACCTGGCAACACTTGGCCCAGTCTTTAAGGAGTTTGCTCCTGCAATCGCATCACTGAACCTAGTGGGCAGGGTCATCCCAAATCTAAAGGGAAATTTTGAGCTCCAGAAGACGCCCCCGGCCTTTGGTGCCGACGGCTCAGTTGGCTTGCAGGGCTTCGGCCTTACGACGCAGGGAATTGCAGTCGCTGATGGCAGGGGCACCCTCGACCTGTCAGCTGATCCAGGCAGGTCAGTACTAAGAAGTCAAAAGCTGCTTGTCTCGGTGAACAAGGAGCCACTTGAAGTTTCAGTCGCTGCAGCTCTTAACCAGCGCAGCAATCAGCTCAGCGTTGATTCACTGACAGTCTTGGGCTTCGGTGGAGTGACAAAGGCCAGTTCGCAGCTTGCTCTTAGCGCCCCGCAGACATTTACCACTTCCATCGACGCGCAGAATCTAGCGATCGCAAAACTGTTAGCCCTACTACCTGGCGAAGGGCTCAAAGCGGTAAGTGGCTCAATCCCAACCCTCAAGGCTTCGCTGCGCGGGACACTGGGCAACACCCTGGCCAACTCACTTACTGGAACGACGTCATTTATCGTGAAGGATGGCGCTCTAGTCGGCACCAATATCATTGGCTCGGTCGTAAAGCAGATATCCTCCCTGCCGATGATCTCTTCAGGCGCGCTGACCGGGCTTGACCCCACGACCAAGGCAGCTCTTGATAGCAAGGACACGACCGTTCAGTCGCTCTCAGGCGATTTCACGATAGCAGGCGGCCGGATGGCGACATCGAATTTCTCCCTTATCAGCCCGTATTTTAACCTTGCTGGCACGGGGACAGTTGGCTTTGATGGCTCAGTGGATCTGGCCACTACCATCTATCTAAATCCGGATATCTCAGCAACCTTGGTGCGTAACGCCAAGGGGCTCTCAAAAGCCCTCGACTCTAAGCAACAGCTTGTGCTGCCGCTGAAATTAGTCGGGAAGGCACCCAATATCAAGGTAATCCCCAACACAGAGAAGCTCCTAGGTATGGCTGCTGAGAGAGCCCTGGAGAGCGGGTTAAAGAGCCTCCTAAAGCAGGACTCGGGAGACGGAAACAAAAAGGGTCTCGGCGGTTTTCTGAAGGGACTCTAGCCCTGGAGGCCATTATTCAAACCCTAGGTCTCTTGAATCAACTCTCCGCGGCGATTACTATCCGCCCCAGGGACTTTTAAAGGGGTCTTTAGGAGCGCCTTTTTCGGAAACCACTGAGAGTCATGGCCATCAAACGCAAAGCATCCCCTCCCGCTCCTCCTAGCGGCGCATCGGCGCCTCTAACAAGGCGCTCAATACCAGCGAGGCACCTCTCTCCGCTTCGGCTTGTTTCCACAGAGCCTGCGTTGCATGAACTGATCGCCTACCTCGAGCAGAAGAGAACCCTTATCCTTAACTCCCCGAGTGAGCGACATACCCTTACCTTCTCTCGCGCCGATTTGACTCGGGCGCGTAAGGCATTCTCACGAATGATTCGCCACGGAGAGGAGAGCCTCCATCGACTGTGCGAGCTTATCTGCGACACATATCTTTCGCAGTACCAGATTCAGAGCGTTGCTATCGGCGAGCTGGAGTCAACCAAGAAGAGGTTCACCTTTACTGAGGCATTAAAGAGCTCTGAGCTTTATTCCACTACTGACTTAGACCTTGGGAATAGGCAGCTGTCCCGACTGCGCTATTTTGATGGGCGAGGCTGGAGCAAAGCCGCACTAGTGGCCAATGTTGTAGAGTATCAGCCAACGGAGCCTAATGAGCTATCCATACATCGGGTCATAAGCCGGATCAAAGCCGAGGAGGAGATCTGGAACAAGGTGACCGATGAGATCTTTCGTCTCGATGAGCTTGTTGAGAAGGACAAAAAACTTAAGAAGCTTAGTTGGTATGTAAAGGATGTGTTTGGCCTTAAGTTGGTGGTGGGCGCAGCAAAGGACGCCCAGGCCCTACAGCGGTCACTCGGGGAGCTCCATTGGTCCACTGAAACACTAAGGCGTCACCAGGTCGAATCGGGAATCGGCTGTCAGCAGCTTACCTTCCTTGAAGTGAAGGATTATCTTAATTCTCGCGGACGCAAGCGGTCAGGATGGCAGGCGATTAAGTCTGTGGTGCGCTGGCACGGCAAGACTTTCGAGATCCAAATCCAGCCGCTTCGCAATTTTCTGCACGAGCGGGAGCAGCTCACTACCGAGAGTCACTCCGGATTTAAGGCACAGCGTGAGCAGGTACGCGATGAAATTGCCAAACAGATCCCTCTGTTTGGCTTCTATCGCGACCTACTTCAGTGGCTATTCGCGGATGGGGATGGAAAGCCACCCACATTCAAGGGCATCCGTGTTGAGGTGCTGGAATAATCGACACACCTCTTTGAATCTGCAGGCATCAAGCAAGGACATCGAAGGCCCACTTCACACACCCCTTTTTGGGGGATAGGTAAGCCAGCACCAAATATGGCGATTATCGGCGGCCTACTAGATCTTCAAGAGTGGCAAGCAATCCAGAGATAATCTCGAGCCCGCCAAGCCAGAAGGCTCGCTTCTCGAGGGATATACCAAAGGGCTTTACAAGCTCCGATGGAGAGGCTGAATCACCACGAGCGAGCATCTCTAGATAATGAGCGACAAACTTCCCAGTGTCTCCCTGCTCACGCGCCTTCTGGTATTGGGCATAAAGCGCCACAGTCAGTAGCTCACCGAAAGCGTAGGAGTAAACATAAAATGGGGTGTGCAGAAAGTGAGGAATATAGCTCCACCAAAGGTCGTACCCCGGCGAAAGGGTTACCGAACCACGGAACATCTCCTCCTGACGCTTTCGCCACATCTGACTCAAACGAGCGGTGCGTAGCTCACCCTCACTACGTCGGGCAGCGTGGGCATCCTGCTCAAACCGGTGCATCGATACCTGTCGAAACACCGTGGCAAAGACCCCCTCGATCTTGGAACAATACAACGAGATAAGTTGCCTTTCATCCTTAATCGAAGCTCTTAGGTGATCGAATACTAACATCTCACCGAATACACTTGCTGTCTCGGCGATCGTGAGTGGAACGCCAAAATTGACGTATCCATTCTCTCGCATCAAATAGGCATGCACAGCGTGCCCAAGCTCATGCGCAAGGGTAAGCACCTCTTTCAAGGTGCCACTGTAATTTACGAATACAAAGGGATGGGTATCCGCGGTGGCAAATGAACAGAAGGCACCAGAGCGCTTTCCCGGAGTCGCAGCCGCATGTATCCAACGCCGCCGAAAAAACTCATCGACAATATCCGCATAGACCGGCGAGAACCGAGCTGATGCTTCCGTGACAATCGAGCGAGCCCTTTCAAAGGAATAGCTCTCGCCCTTCCCCGCTTTTATCGGAGCATACCTATCGTAATCATACAGGGCTGGAAGCTTTAAAAGCCTGCGCTTAAGTTTGTAATAACGCGCCACTATAGCGGCTGACCCTGACACCGCCTCTACCATGGAGTCAACCGCGGATTGGCTGATTTGGTTCGCCAGGTGTCGCGACTGCTCAGGCGTGCTATAACGGCACAAACGATCATCGATCGCTTTGTCCTGAAGCACGGTATTAAAAATATAGGTCAAACGCCGCGCGTCCTCGGAGAGCGCGCCTGAAAAAGAAGCGGCGGCCTGCTTCCTTACACTGCGCTCGGATGCATATAAAAGGTCAAGGATCTCAGCCTCGGAGATCTTCTTGCCGCTCACTAAAAACCGACGTGACGCAAATTCCTCATCGAAGAGGCGGGTAAAGGCGCTAGCTCCCGTCATCTGTTTTTCTGACAGAATCTGCTCCTCACGCTCAGAGAGGCGATGGGGCTTGGAGGCTACGAGCTTCAGAAGGAAATTCCGGAAACGGGCGCAATTGTTGGACCGAGCCGCAGCCTTTAACTGACTCGGCTTGCAGCCGAGTAGCTCAAGTTCGAAAAAAGTAAGCTCACGACTAACAGCGATGCACCTCTCGCGGGTGTTCTGAAGCAGTGCTCCTCGCGCAGGGTCAGTGGCAGACTCTGCAAAACGAAGATAACTATATTCTACCGGCTTAGAGGCCTGTTGCAGAATCTCCTCAAACTCCTCAAGAGCCTTCAGCAGTTTGGCTGGTGAGTTTACTACCGAAGAGAGCTTGCCACGATAGCGCTTTGAAAACCTCTTGGCTCGCGACAAGGCCCCTGTTAGGTCAGTGCTTATCCGTGGATCATTTGGCGAGCGATACAGAGCAGACAAATCCCAGATGGGGAGCTTCTCAGATGGCATAAACCCCTACGGTAAATGATTAAAAGATATTCTTTCGTATTTAGGACAAAGACCCCGCTCGGGGCTCAGTTGCTAGTGCCACGCCAAACAGATGTTCCACACATCCTCTCAACTACACTAGCTATGATTTAACCAGACAGCCAAGGCCCGAGTGGGCCAGAGTCCTCGTTATACTCTCTGGTCTTAACGAACCAGCTGCGAAATCTGCACCATCGCCGAGGCCTTCTGGTATAGCGCCGAGGGGAACAGCCCTAACACCACCACCGCGATACTGCAGAGTGCCAACACACTAGCAAGTGACGCTCCTACCGGAGCACCTCTATCCTCGCTCTTGGACCCCTCAACGAAATACATCTTTACGATGATATAGAGGTAGTAGTAGCAGGAGATGGCCGAGCACAGCACCCCAACGATGGTAAGCCCGATATAGTTAGCTTTTACCGCCGCAGAGAAGAGGTATATCTTGCCAAGTAATCCTGCCATGCCAGGAGGCAGCCCCGCCATTGAAAGAAGGAATAGGGCCATCACTGCCGCAAGCACTGGCTTTCGGTAGCCCAGACCATTAAAACGCTCAATGTCATCTGGCACCGGATCATCACTGTGCGGGTCACTGACCGCCATAACCACACCGAAGGCACCAACTGTCATCACGGTGTAAGCAACCAGATAATACAGTATCGCTGCAGCACCACCGTACTGGTCCCCTGTGGCTAGCAGGCCCACCATCATGTAACCAGCATGTGCGATACTTGAATACGCAAGCATCCGCTTCACACTTCTTTGCCGTAGCGCCAGGAGGTTC
>JBILUF010000111.1:0-7448 GCA_044371155.1 Bdellovibrionota bacterium | reverse complement strand
TCAAGCCCGTCATACATCCACGCCTTGCTGGGGCTAAAGAGCCGTCCCTCAGCGGTCACCTGTCCCAGGATGTTACGCTTTAGCTGGTACCCATCAACTGCTTTACCACTCCACTCAGAGAGGGACTGCTCAAGCTGCCCGTACTTGTCATACGACACTGTGCTACGGAGCTTATCCCCTGCTAGCTTTACATCGTTAATCGTGCCTCCGTAGTACCCAAACGTTGCTGCAGTGGAGGGCAGCCCTATGGCGCCACCTGCTCCAAAGCCAAGTGAGGTTATCCGGCTCTGGTTGTCATACGTGGCATTGAGGCTCTCATTGAGCCTTGCACCTTGGAAGTTTACCTTGTGCGGCACAAAGTCATACTGCTGCACCGAGAAGTTATCCGCTGACTGAGTATAGAAACGATGGAGCCCAACAGTACTCACTCGCCCATTAGGCAGGGTGGTCTTTTCCTCCCGCAGCGCACCAAAAATATCGTACGCATACTCAATAAAGCTATTCTCAATAAAGCTATTCTCACCGTTAATATTGCTCTCAGCGCGCTTGGTAAGACGCCCATCAGTAAAGGTGTTGGTGCGGGTAATCACCTCGGCACCGCGCGACCAGGTGCCGCTTAGCTGCCGCCCTAGGGTGTCGTAGGTAAAGCTAGCGCTGACTCCATTAGGCTTCGTCATCGCAATCAACCGACGCGCCGCATCATACTGGTACGTCGTGGGGGTGCTGCCAGGAAGACGCTTAGACGACACCAATAGACCAAGCGGATTTAGGTTATACTCAGACTCTCGTCCGCTTGAGTCATAGAGCTTTATAGTCTCTGCACCATCGGCTGCCATCGAGCGCGCAGCACGCATCGTCACCCCAGTATACGGGCGGCTCCACCAGGTAAAGCCATCAAGACCACTAGACCACTCAGAAAGTTTGCCGTCAGGCGCTTTGACAGCTTCCAACGCTCCAAAGGAGTTATAAAAGCTCTCGGTGGTGCGTGCAGGCACTTTGCCACCGCGCCCTAGCTCACTAGCCTTAAGCTGCCTTCCTCTTAGGTCATACTCATACGCCACCTGATACTGATCCGCTCCAATCCGCTGAGTAGCCTTACTCACCCAGTTACGGTGCGGCACATACTGGTAGGTAACAGATTCATCCCCAAAGGTTACACTGCTGGGGCGACCAATTGAGTCATACTGGTAGGTGGTTATCTCGCCGCGATGATTCTTGGTCCAGGCAGGTTGTGAAGACTGGTGGTAGCCAACCTCCATCACCTTAAGCGGCGCTATGCCGCTGCCTGTTGGGGGCAACGCGGTGCTGGAAAGTACGCGACCTAGATTATCGTACGCCATCGTCACGGTGCTGCGCACAGCGCCGTTCATCCGCTCCTGTACCTGGGTAGCGAGCCCACGGATGTCATAGCTATAGTTCACCTGCGCTCCGCTGGAGGAGCTTGCCTGCTTCACTACCCCGCCAGCAAATAACTGCGTGCTGGTTACAAAGGTATTGCTGCCGGCTACAAGCTGCTGCACCGTTTGGCGCTGCTCGATAGCACTCATCGAGAACTTACGGTGTGTGCCCATGCCGATAACACTTATCGGCTCATCATACCCGTCAAGCCTAAGGGCGACTGACCCACCGGCGGAGCTAGCTACCATGCGGCGGTCACCAGTGTCCTCATCTAGGACGTAGCTATAGCTAGTCTGCTCATAGTTATTTAGATTTAGCGCTGCGCTGGTGTTGTAAAGGGGACCACGATAGGAACGTCTTAGAGTAGGACGCCCCGCTGCATCGCGGCGCTCCTCACTCACCCGCACCCAAGCAAGAGAGCCTGCCTGCCCAGTGGCAGCGCGTGGAAGCTGATTTAAATAGTCTCGGTTCCACACCTCAACCACTGCAGTATCACCGCGCCAGTCATTAAAAAACCGCACCCGGGACTCCGGGCGCCCCTGTCCTGCAGGATACCGCACCTCGGTTACTTCTCCGTTGGCATCTCTGACATAGATCTCTTCGCTACCGCCAGACTGCCCATACGGCACACCCTCCACAAAGCGAGTCGGCAGACCACGATCATCCCGCTCCACCCAAAGATACGAGACACTATCAGCGTCAGCGCTGCCGCCAACGCCGCCGCTCACCATGCTCTTTATTAGCCCACGCTGCGTGTCGTACTCGAACCCTGTCGACACCCCACCAGGCGCCACGGTGCGACTAAGCCGCCCCTTTGAATCATACTCAGACAGATAGCTCAGCCGCTCTGCTCCCTCGCTTGCAGCAGGAAGCAGGGTCTGCTCCGATACAATCGGAAGGCTTATATCCCAGCTATGTACACGCGCCCCGTAGCTGCGCTGATAGTCAGTGCGGTTTCCTGCTGGGTCAGTCGTGGAGGTCAGCAGCGCGCTATCCCACCACATGTTCGTTCCAACATAGGAATAATATGAGGTGGCCACCCCACCGCCCCCTGGCTTAGTGGTCTTTACCGATGTGATGTTCCAGGTTTGCGGATTACGGGTCGCTTCCCATATCTCGCCTGATGGATAGGTTATCTTCGTAACGGCGTTAGCTCGGTTGCTGCCAGGATAATACTCGTAGGTGGTGACTCGCTCGGCATCCCCTTCCCCGTTGAGTGAATGCCCATAGAGCGATTGCTCCACTACCTTCGTGACTCGGTCTACTCTATCAAAGGTATATTTTGCCCGCCTAATAGATGGCTGCTCTACGGTCACCTCCACCAAGCCGTTTGCGAGCTTCACATAGCTATACTGCCGCACTGAGCCATCGGCACGCACCTGCTCAGCCAACCGCCAACGCCCGTAGTGCGACTCCCAGGTGTTCCGGTAAAGCTCCTCGCTCTTTAAAACTGCACCATCTTCCGACAGTAATCGCCGATACACCCCTAAAAGATACGGGTGCTCATCGCCGTAAGAATAGGAAAGCCGGATACGACCACTAGCCTGCGACCCAACATCAAAAAGAGCCTCGGGGCTGCTTGGATCAGCTAGATAACTGTGCGAGTTAAAATCAAGCGCTAAAAGACGCCGCACTCCCTGCACATACCCGTACTCATGCCTGGTCTCGCTTAATAACTTCCTTCCAGCGGTATTCTCATAGTTCCCATCCGGATACACATACCGTCGCACCGAGTACACGTTATACGAGGGTTGCTCTACAATCTCCTCTATCCCGCCGCGAAAGCGCCGGGCGGTCACACGACCATCGGCATCATACAACACCTTCTCTATCTCGTGCCCAGACCAGTTAAGAACTCGGTCCAATAGCCAGCGGGTGCCGTTGACGGGGTGCCTTAAAAAGATTGATTTTGTGCGGTTGTGGATATCATACCGCACCTTAAATCTCTGATCATACGGCGTACCTATCGGAGTGTCCCACCACACAATCCCGGTGCGAAACCAGTTGAAATGAAACTTCCCTGGCCACGTTGGTGGAGGCGATGGCAGCTCCGCATACTCCCCAGCTCCCTCAACCGAGGACAGCAACCGCTCAGGCGAGATGCGATTCTCCCATGTTGCGCTCGAAGTAGCGCCTTGGACCTTTTGTGCCTCAGTATTCGTAACTGGGCTGTCACCATCAGGGGGAATTTTAGACAATACGATATCCCCACCTTCACATCCTTCCCCTTCCGGATTCCCATCCGCATTTACATCGGTCGGCGGACCTTCGCTATCCTCTGCCGCTGCTACCTCTACTCCCTTGCCAGGAGTGGCATCACTCTTTGGGCCGCTACACTCACAATTCCCATCACAGGGCTTTGCCCCTTCAGCTTCGATCGGAACACAAGGGATGCCAGGACCGTTACCGTTATCCCCGCCACAGCCACCACCAGAACACCCAGAGTCACACAGCAAACCTTCCTCGCCACCCGGAGTCACCGTCGCCTCGGCAATCTGCCCCTGCGCAGGCGTCGCATACACACTCGCTACAAACGCCGCCAACCATACACAGCGCAAAAATCCCCGGCCGCTTACCATAACTCACCCTTTAGGAGACAATTCAGTCCTTACAAGCGCGATACAACTTAGGTTAGAACTCTTGTACATAAGATTAGCCCGCCACCAAACAGGTTTCTGTTGGGTTGGCTACACACTGGCAAGCCAGTGGCCACTCCGTAGGGGGCTCGCTGATTCCGCATAAGTGGTGTAACCTAAACTGCTCCCTGGCTGCCCAGAATCACTGCCAAAAGCTAGCAACGCTGGCTCACTAGTCGGCTACGACTAGCTGAATCAAAAAATAATAGTATTGTTTTATCCCGAGCTCCCTATTCTCTCGGTCGGCTGAATAGGTCCCCCTCTTGAGGGGAAAATTTATGGCCTAGGTTAGAGCACTTACAGCTCTCTCCCCAGCACAAAAGACCTAGCCCCAACTCCAACCCCTGGGTAATGCTGCGGGGCAAAACCGCCGATAGAAAAGAACAAAGGATCTTTGCACAGAAAAAAACGCCTGTTGGCAGGCGGTGCACCTTGGATAGCATCAACGATTTAAGATTTTCCTTCTGGTATGGCAGCAGCAAAGGTTAACCGTAACATCCACTTGCTGAGCTGCCTGCTCGTAAGCGCTGCTCTTCTCGTGCGTCCCTTTGTGGCGCAGGGCCTCGCCGACGGTGACGCCAAGGCCTCGCCGCAAAACACCGCACCAAGCCCAGCAGAGGTAGCGCCACACAGCAACCTACTTTCAGTGCCGTTACCGGACAAGACACTGGTGACCATTACGATGCCAGCGCCCAAGCACCTGCCATCCGCCTGGCAGAAGCTCCCGCCCCAGATAGTGCGAGAGGTACAAAAGACCCACGCCGATTTTACAAAACGATTCGGCCCGCTGCCTACATTTGAACTATCGATAAGACTTATTGATACCGGCACCTTTACTGCGCTCACCGGTGCTGCGCACTGGGTGGAGGCGATGGTCTATAACGGGCAGATGCTATTGCCGCTACCCACCACCGGGGCGGTGGACAGTGGGAATATTCTTCGCTCTGTGCGGCATGAATACACCCATGCTGTGATCGCGGCACTCACCGCGGGCCGCTGTATTGCTTGGCTTAATGAAGGGCTTGCGCAGCTTGAAGAGGGCGCAGTTGACCCTGAGCTTTTTAGTGCGCTCTCGCGCCGCTTGCAAGCGGCCCCTCCGCTAGAATTTACTAAGCTTCGTAGCAGCTTTAGAGCGCTACCTGCTAAGGAACTAGCGGCGGCCTACGCACAGGCACTACTGGCCGCAGCCCAGCTAGAGCGGCGCCATGGCGCTGCCGCGCTGCGGCGCTACTTTGATGCACTGCGCGCTGGCGAGGATCCAGAGGCGGCTTTTGCTGGCGCCTTTGGGGTGGGGCTTTCTGAGTTTGAAGCAGCGGCCAAGGAGCTTTTAATGGAGAGGGATAGGTTGCCTAGCTCCATTTTGGTGCGGTAGTTGATTGATGGGGCAGTGTGGCTTGTGGGGGCAGTCTGGCGGGATGTAGCCCCGCTCCAAAAGGCCAAGTAGCGATGGATAAATTCGCGATAGGTGTGGGTGGTACGCGACGCAGGGCGATAGAGGGTGGGTGAATCTATCCTTTGGGCACCTTTAGCGATCGTTTAAGCGCAGTTTAGTGAGGTCTTAATTGCACTTTAGTAGACGATTAAGGAGCAGTTAAGAGGACGGTAATGAGCGCTTAAAGCTACCTTTAGGCGATCTTCGCCGCAGCTAGGTGGGGATTTGGGGGCTAACTTAGCGAATAGATAGTTGGGGAAAGTAGCTTGGGCTCGGCAAAGGTGCCGGGCTACAGGGGTGGAAGCCGGGCTGGAAGAAGCCCCGCTCCAGCGGGGGCAAACAGAAATCGCCCTCCCATGTCACCGCCACAATGCGCCACAGTATCGACCTCTATGTGCCCAGGGCGATCGTCGCGGTAGGCTTTCGTTGCGATTGGGATCTGATCTTTTAGTGGACTTTGGCGAGTCCCCCCGCGCCACTTCTCCTTGATACGAAACTCTCTCAGCACCCGGTCGATTGTGGAATGGCTGATAGAGAGCAGCCGCTCTCTGATCTCGGGGGCAAACACCCCATACTCATCCTCAATCGCAGGAAGCCAGCGCGGCAGCGCACTCTTCATGTTCCTTGCGCA
Source organism: Bdellovibrionota bacterium (assembly GCA_044371155.1). Taxonomy (GTDB): domain Bacteria; phylum Bdellovibrionota_C; class UBA2361; order UBA2361; family UBA2361; genus CAZTER01. Next base: position 1,351 of record JBILUF010000111.1, on the reverse strand, counting down.
CTGGTGCTCCATCTCGACCCAGACGCGGCGGAGACACTCCTTAAACGCCGGGTCTTGGTACCGCGGCTTTGCCCCGCGCTGAGCGGGCTTACGCCCCCTCAGCGCGTTGTTAATCCCCCGGTTGAGCAACCGGATGGCTCCCTTGCGGCTGTAGCCGTGCAGGGTCTCTAAACTGGCGAGTATTTCACCCTTAACCCGACGCGATCCGTTCAGGTATTTAAGCTTTAACTCATGAAAACCTTCGATTTCTCTCATATGTACAGTACCTTACAAATGTGCGGTAACCGTATTTATGAGGCTTCAACCCATCAAACAGCTTCTCTTTGGTAACCTTTTTAATGAGGCGCATCGCGTAAGGCACATAAAGGGCCAAGCGAGCAATAACCTTAAGAGTAACGAGTTCGCAGTAAGGTTCGCGTTCACAACTCGCCGCGGCGCATGATAGGCTCTTAAGGCGGTGACCTTTAGTTAGAAATGGAGGCAAACATGCCGCAACATCAAAATCCCGCGCATATGTCAAAATCAGAGAAAGAAAACGGCGCTCCGGCGCATAACGGCACCACCCCAGGACTAGATGTTGCAAGTGGGCTTAACCGCGCTGTCTCGCCCGACTCCACCAAAGGGCCAGCCGAAACGGTCAAGAAATTCACCATAGAGGCAGCGCTAAAGTGCCTCACTCGTCTCCCGGGGGATGTCTATAGCGTTACCCGGCCCACCGATGTAAGTTTGGTGACATTATTTGAAACTCTCAATGCAGCGGCGCGTGACCGCGGGATGCTCCCCGTATTCGATAGCGGCCAGCTTATGATATGGGGAATGTTCGAAAAAGGCCATCTGCGCAGTGACGAACTAGGTGAAGCAGGACGCTGCTACAAATTTAAGATTTCCAAAGAGCATCTCTGGGATAACAGGGAAGATCAGATTCGGAAAATTGGGAAGCCGGCACCGATCGGTGTGGTAACGTTAGCCGCTGCGATCGAAAGGTTAGAGGGCCGCTTTCTTGCCGACCCTGACCCAAACAATTTGATACCCAACGAGAGAATAATCATTCGCACGGCAACACCCAGCCTGTTCGTGAGTGAAACTCCCATCTTATCCAAGGGACCACAGCCGATTAGGGTGTTGCATTTCCCGGAGAGCTTGACCGGCTCAAAGACGCAGATTGCTGTATTGGTTTGAAAGAGCTGGGCGCAATAACGCCGGGGCCTGGTTCAATAACTAATCCGAACACCTGATACTGAAGGAAAGCCAGAGATTTTTATGCTCCAGTGAATCGACTCAAGGAGTACTCTTTAAGCCGATTTTTTGGTTTCTGCGCCAGAAAGTTCTCTTTGCCTCTATAGAGGCAAAG
>JBILUF010000110.1:0-7489 GCA_044371155.1 Bdellovibrionota bacterium | reverse complement strand
TATCGCGGATATCTAAGATTGGCAAAGAAATTTGAAACAGAATGCTGCACTCTGTATGGGGTGATATAATCATACCCCTCTGCCACCGGCTCAATAAGATACCTGTCGGCCTTGTCATTAAACCAAAAAATCCCTCGATTCATCCCTTCGAGCGGGTCATGCACAGGCTCTTGCGCGCTGACACCTGAGCGCAACATCGCGAGCATGCATCCCAACACCAACAGCCCCCGCAACATAGACACGAGGTAGGGACACGGCTTCTGAACCACTCTGAGATCTGTCTGCATTCGCTTATTCCTTTGTCGGCATCGACCGTGCCAAGCCTACACCAAGTGCATTGGGGACTCGCATGGGCTTGGTAACAATACGGCTTTTCTCTATTACCCGCCAGAGCGAACGCTACCGGCTAATCGGGCGCCCGAAAACCTCTCTACCGCAGAGACTAGGAACCTACTCTGCTGAGACCCGGAAAGCTTTCATCCCCTTCTTGGTCAGCCGACGGATACTGAAATTAAGTATCATCACCACGCTTAACAGCACCAGGGCCGCCGCCCAAGCCTGCTTATGCCATTCCTCAAATGGACTTATGGAGTAGTTATAGATGTAGACCGGCAACGATGGCATAAAATCACTCGGTGAGGTGGGCCAGAATCGACTGCTTGAGGCGGTTAACAGTAAAGGCGCGGTCTCCCCCGCTACCCTGGCGACGGCGAGAAACACCGCCGTCACTAATGCCGGTAGCACCGCCGGTATCGTAACTCTAACCGTCGTCTGCCACCGGCCCGCTCCGAGAGCATAACTACCCTCCTTTAAAGATTTAGGAGCAAGCCGCAGCGCCTCCTCCCCGGCCCGCAGTAACACAGGCAGCATCAGCACTGCTAATGCAGTGGCACCGGCCCACCCCGAGAACTGCTCTGAGGGCTTCACAATAACCGCGTAGATGAATATCCCCACGACTATCGAGGGGACGCCGCTGAGGAGCTCGCCGATGAATCGCACCGTTCGAGCCAATCCCGTCTTATGAAACTCCACCACATATACAGCAGCTAGAATTCCGATCGGCACCGCCATCAAAGAGGCTAGCCCCACCAGAATCACGCTCCCTAGGATTGCGTTCCCTATTCCTCCCCCTGACTCCCCAATCGGAGCTGGCAGCGCGGTGAAAAATTCCCAGCTCAACCCGCCAACTCCCTTCAAAACGAGATATCCAAGGATCAGAAAAAGCGGAGTTACCGTTAGCGCAAAGCATCCGCCAAAAACGAAGGTCAGGATTTTATTGACCGCTCTATTGCGACGATGTGCACGGGCCATCTTCTCGGCCTCGAATAGCGTTGCGAGTGGCGACTGATCGGTTTGCGTCGCGCAAACCGGCGTTGCCGGCTCATGCCGCCAACGCGGTCCCGCGGTGATACGTAACGAGCGCCGGATCAACAGGCGGGCAATGGTGTTAATCAGCACAGTAATCACCAACAGCAGGACACTGAGGTGAAAGAGTGCCGCGGTGTGGATATCGTAGGCAGCCTCGGGAAACTCATTTGCTATAACACTTGCAATCGAGCTCCCTGGCCCCCACAGAGCTGCCGATATCTCGGAGCGATTCCCAATTAACATCGTTACTGCCATGGTTTCGCCCAGGGCACGCCCCAGCGCGAGAAAGCACCCCCCAAGAATCCCCGGTCGCGCGTTTGGGAGCAGCACATCACGAATCATCTGCCAGCGTGTCGCGCCCAACGCCAAACATGCCTGCCTCTGGCCAGCTGGCACCGCCTGCAACATATCGAACGATACCGAAGCTATGTAGGGCAGCACCATTATTGCTAGGATGATGCTGGCAGTAAGAATTCCTACACCTCCATAATTAGGGGCTCCAAAAAGCGTAAGAATATTTTGAAACCACGGGGCAAACACCATGATACCCCAAAAACCATACACAACACTCGGGATGGCAGCGAGCATTTCGATCAGAAAGGAGCTGGTTGGCCGAAGTCGTCGAGGGCAGAACTCAGACAAAAAGATCGCCACCGCAACGCCCAGCGGGACAGCGATGATTAAAGCAATCGCTGAGGTCACCACTGTGCCATAGAGGAAAGCGAGCGCGCCGAATCGATGACGAGAGGGCTCAGGATTCCACTCAGTTGAGGTGATAAAAGAGAGTCCAAAACTACTGATCGATAGCGATGCCCCCTGGTAGAGGGTCCACACTAAGCCGATAGCTATAGCGATGACACTGATTGCAGCTAATCCAGTAACACTTGCAAAGAGCAGGTCACTAAAGGACCGCAATGTTCCACGGAAGCGTTCCCCTCTCGAGCGCCACCATCGATAACTTTTCGGGGCCAAGGCGCTAGGAGCAGATTCCGCAGATGTCTTCATAAGCAAGATCTGATGGGAGTTGTTAGGATAAAACGCACCCGGACCTTCCTACTCCCTTTCGGCTAATCCGACTTCGACGCAAGAAGAGCAGTTTGGGGAGCGGTAACATAATCGGCCCTTGCCCTAAGACTTTGCCTTTAGATAGATCTCATTCAAGATCTCCGCTACCCGGTCTTGGATGGCTTTGGGCAACTTGGCATAACTCAGGGTCGCAGCCGTGGCCTGTCCATCCGTTGTGGCCCACCGCAAGAATGCCACGATTGCGCCGTCGCGCTCCTTAGCAACATTCGTGTAGATCACAGCCCAGGTCGTGCCCGCTATCGGGTAAGCATTTTTTCCCGGCGCATTTGTAAGTGAATAACGCAGATCCTTTGGCAACTGCTTTAGCGCACTCTCTGCAGCAGCCGTCACTGTATCGAGGGTAGCAACAATAAACTCTCCGGCCTGATTCTGTACCGCACCGTAACTGAGCTTGTTCTGAAGAGCATAGATGAGCTCGGTATACCCGATCCCACCATTGGTGCGCGCGACCTGGCCCGCAACCCCTTCGTTGCCACGCTGCCCGATGCCGCGGGGCCAATCTACGACCGTTCCCATTCCAACTGTATCTCTCCACTCGGGGCTTACCTTTGAGAGATATTCGGTAAATAGATAGGTAGTGCCACTTCCATCGGCCCGTCTCACCACTGCGATGGGAAGGTCTGGCAGGGTCACTCCTGAGTTTATTGCGGCGATCTCAGGATCGTTCCACCTCTGGATACGCCCCATGAAAATTGCAGCTAAGACCGGGCCGCTAAACCGGAGTGGCGTGGTCAGCTCATCGATTCGATACACCGGCACCACAGCACCCATAATAAGCGGCACATGGACCACTTCCCCCTTCTCCTTGGAGGCCTTTGCAAGCTGCTCCGCATTCATAGGAGCATCGGTGCATCCAAAGTCGAAAGTGCCTCCTAGCATCTGCTGGATGCCAGCACCCGAGCCGATAGACTGGTAATTAAGAAGCTTCCCTGTTTTTTTCTGGTACTCGCTCGACCATTTGGTCATCAGCGGATAAATAAACGAAGAGCCCCCTGCGTTCATGACCTTATTATCTGATAAGGCGATGCCTGGGATAAGAAGCGCACCGCAGAGCAGCGCACTGCTGACGAAAGCCTGAAGTATTCTTGGATGCAGTGATCTAAGGCTAGGGTTACGGATCCAATCCATGTTGAATGCCTCTCTTGGTGGGTTAGTCTCTGAGCGTCATGACAATATCGCACCTTGGTGGAATCCCAAATAAGGAATTGGATCATGCTGCCGATTCTAATGATTTGCGAACCCACCATCCCATGCCGACCCCACGGAACAGCATCCAAGGAGTTAAGAGAGCGCCCTTGCACCATGCATAGCTGAGGCACCTGGAGTTGCAGGAGCGGCAAACCGCTTCGTCGCTAGGCTATTGCACCTAGTGGCGCCGAGGAAGAAAACAGCGGTTTTTAGTTGGTCCGAACGCGAGCCACAAACCCTTCCGCCAGCTCGGGACAGGAGCCCCAATGCCACAGTCCTGACGTGAGTAACGTGTTGGGACTCGGGGCGAATCCTTCGGCAATCGAGCGCTGCGCTGGTTTAGCGATCTGCAAACACTTTAATACCGGGAACTCTCGACTAATGCGCCAGTGCTCCGTAGTGATCCCCTTGCAAAGCAACCCAGAACTTCCGAGCACTGATTCACAGGTCGTTACGCCATCGCAGTAACTAAGAGACTCCCCTTGCGACTCCGCCGTTGTTGGTAGTATCCCAACCCCCGCATAATACTGCTCGCCGGACCTAAAACGCTCACACAGATATGTCGATGCACTACCCTCGGCGTAGAGTGCGCCACCGGCCTCTACAAACTCACGAAGAGCACCATGCAATGCACGATTTGCTGCGAGCTCTTCAGCATACTCCTCTAGGTAGGCTCCTGTGAGATACACTGCGTTAATTCCCTCAGGTAGCTTGCGATCGGCCAACGGCGAGAAGCCAACTAAATCCGCGCCATAGTGTCGCATCAGATCGAGATTGTCCTGAAAACAGACCCCGAAGCAGGAATCGTCAGTTACCGCAATCCGTGTAAGCGGCCCCTCCTGCAACGGTCGCGGCAGTATCCCCTCAAGAGCTGGGGCTCGTTGCGCAATACGCACCAACTCATCAAGATCAATCGATTGCTGAATAATGGCGCTCAGCTCTAGGAAGAACTGTCGCGGCAGTGCTCCTAAATTATGTATCTCGGTAGCGCGCCGCGGCAGCGGGGGGAACTCCTGCATCGCCTCAGCCACCACCCCCAAAGGGTGCGGCAGTCGCATCGCGCTCATCACCCCTTCAAAAAACGTACGATCTTTTAGCTCAGCTCCATCTCCTACGCCCTCGCGCTGTGCACGGTTGACCACCGCTCCCGCCAGTTCAAAACCGCGTGCGTAATGTATGAATCCCTTTAGGGCTGCTCCCAGGGAGTTTCCTGCCGCCGCGCCATTCATCACCAACGCAGTTGGAGTGCGGGTCAATGCGGCGATATCTGCATCCGACCGGTCAAAGGCCCCGGCACTACCTCCATCATAAAGCGAACCGGTGCCATCGATCAGCACGATATCTGCTCCAACCCCAGCCTGGGCAAGCGCCTGGATAATCTGCGACGAGGATAGGATTCGCGGGTCTAGGCAACGAACATACCGACCGGAGATCCTGCGGTATACAGCGGCGAGTGAGATGTTTGGATTCGTAATACAGACTGAGACACTCAGCCCCCGACGACGCAGCTCATAGGCGACACCCAGGGTGATCAGCGACTTTCCCACTCCACCCTCCGCTCCTGCCAGGAGGACTCTGGGAACCAAACTCTTTTCCATGCCCCTTCGAAACTCCGATCACAGAGATCGCATGATGTCGCTGCCGGAGCTAGCGACTATACTAGCGTCGCCGCAGCACAACTATCTTAGTATTACTTGCAACCTGCTCCGACCTGCGGCCGCGGGTCCCTGCGCCCACTGCTGGCACCGGCTCGGGCTGGGTAATCACACACTCAACATACCAAAATCGCTGCAAATCTCTTTGGACCATGTCAATAAGATGCAGATCCAGCTCCTCTGATTTGCGCATAAGCACAACATCGGACAACGCTAGCGCAGCACGACCTCCACCCTTCACCACCCGCGCTAGCTCAATCAGAGTCTCATTCATAAAGTTGAGCCAACCATCCACCGAAGGGCCACGCCAGAGCTGCTGAGAGAGCGGCTGAGACTGCACTCCTAGGAACCAAAGTTTGAGCCACTGCTCCCGCACCATGTTCTCTGGCCCCGGCAAGGGAGGTTGAGTCACAACCAGATCAACCGCGCCGGATGGGATATAGGCAAGCGAGCGCGCATCGGCTGCACAGACACGATTCTGAATCGCCACCTGCCGCATCACCGATGGTACTCCATCTCGCAAGGCAGAGGCGGTCTTCCGAAGGATACGCGGCATCACTGCTCGATACTCCGGCACCTGAGCACGCTGCACGTTAAGAGCCGCTTGCTCCTGAGGGGTCACAGACACCGCATTCGATGTCGCAGCCGAGAGATACCCAGCGGACGGTCCGTGCAACAAGCTAAGAGCTATAAAACGTATAAAGGAGGCCACCCGATCCTCGCGCTGAGACAGGATGCTCCGCAGATTCACCACCTCTCGAAAGGTCTCGGCATCGAAGAAATGTTTAAAGACCTCTCCAAAGGGGCCCATCTCAACCGGCCTTCGCAGCACTAACACCTGCAGAGCCAGGGTGACTTCCGCGAGGTCGGCGGGACTCAAGCGCGCCTGGGCCACCGCAAGTGCGAGCGGATTTACATCACTTAGGAAGGCAACTCGACCAACCATATTGGCCTCAAGCCCCGTCGAGCCACCTCCGCAGAACGGGTCTAAAACGACCGAACCCCTCTTTGAGTACTTTCGGATAAGATAGGCAGGCACCTCTGCCCGGAGTCCCTGCGGGCATGCATTCACCGAGTGCAGCGAATGAAGGGTCTCTTCTTCGCTGTTCACATTCCAAAGGCAGAGCTCCTCCCGATAATACGGAGGGGTCTCTACCAAGCGAAGCGCTAGAGCCCCTTGGAGATTGGAAACTGCTGGAGACGAGGCTGCGGCGCGAGACACTGAAGCACGTGCGGCAGACACCGGAAGCGCTCCTACTGAATATTTACCTGCTGAGTCTGACTTGGACGACACAATAAAATCCCTTTGTAATACCTTCCTAGCGACTCATCGGTGCTTCCCGTGCCACGACGACAAACAGTCGGCTGAGTCGTTGGATAAACCCAATCGCAGGAATATAGGGGTGAGATTTAGTTCTTGCTACCCACTTTCTATCACGACGCCTAACAAGCTGTGATGGTTGAAAAAATTCCAACCTGGTTAAAGCCCGCTAAAGCTACAAGCCCCAAAAGCAGCCAGACTGAAGATAGGAGGAGACTGACGGGAAACCTCTGACAAGAGGTTGAAGCAAAGAGGGAGACTGACGGGAAACCTCTGACAAGAGGTTGAAGCAAAAGTCTCTCGGTCGCCCGGATGGCGACCGCAGGCACGTAAGTGCCTGGAGCAACGCGTAGTCGCGCGCCATATCGCGCGCGACGAAGCTTGGAGCGATTCGGGAATCCCCCACGGACGGGGGGTTCCCGGAGGTCTTAGAATGCTATTCGAGCTCGGACAAATTACGCCGCGCTGAGTCGAGTGCCGAGTTTAAGCTAAGCGCCGTATTGAATTCGCGCCGCGCTTCATCTTTCTTCCCCTGGCGCGAAAAGAGCACCCCGAGGTTATTGTGAGCCGCAGCGTTTTTACCATCAAGCTCAACCGCTCGTCGCAGATGCTCCTCTGCGTCTTTAAACTTACCAAGCTGTAGCTCTGCCCACCCTAATACTGTAAAAAGCTCCGAGTTCCTGTTGTCGCGCTCAACGGCTCGTTTCAGGATCTCCTCTGCGAGCCCCTCTTGCTTCTTGGATATCAACACCACTGCAAGATTGAGCTGCGGCGAAGTTGCCTCAGGGGCCAACGTCACTGCTTTGCGTAAGGCGAGCTCAGCCTTATCAAGATCTCCGATGCGCTGATGTATCATACCCAGTGCTTCATG
>JBILUF010000109.1:0-7553 GCA_044371155.1 Bdellovibrionota bacterium | reverse complement strand
ATAAAGGAGAGGTGAGGATGTTGTATCGACTCGAGCGTACCCAAAAACTTCCAATCTCAATTGAGCAGGCCTGGGAGTTTTTCTGCGATCCGCGCAACCTAGCCCTTATTACCCCGCCAGACCTTGATTTTAAGGTTACCTCAGAGGTGCCCGCGGTGATCTATCCAGGGTTGATAATCTCTTATCAGGTGCGCCCACTGTTCTCTATTCCCACCTCCTGGGTGACCGAGATCTCGCACGTCAGAGCACCCCACTTCTTTGTAGATACCCAGGTCGCTGGTCCCTATAAGCTTTGGCATCATGAGCATGAGCTCACAGCGATTGCGGGTGGGGTTAAAATGGATGACCGAGTTAGTTTTGTGCCGCCTTTTGGTCCGATAGGGGATATCGTTTACCACCTAGTAATTAAGAGGCGGCTAGAGCAGATATTTGATTATCGGTATGCCGCCCTTCAGGAACGGTTTGGTATTTTATAGCGGAGCACCTATGGAAGCTAAGATCGACCGGCGTTGGTGCCTTGCAGAGCTACGCTGTGGGGTGCTGGCTGCGCTTGTAATGTTTGCGGCAGTCTTTCCGTGCGAGGCCGAGCAGAGAGAGAAAGTCTGTGTCTATGGGGATTGTTTTAACCCATCAGCAGTGGTGGGCGGAGTCTCTCTGCCGATTATCGGAGCTACCAGATTTCGCTATCTGTTTCTGAACATCTACTCTATCGCTCTGTACGGCCCAGCGGGCACCAATACGATCGACGAGATCTTGGCTGATGTCCCAAAAAGATTGGTCCTGCGATACCACCGACGATTCACCCGAAATCAAATAGTGAAAGGCGGCCTTGAGATGATGAAAAAAAATCCGGAGGTCAATTTGTCTGCGATTGCAGATGCAGTGTCGCAAATGGATGCGCTCTACATGGAGGCGGTGCACGAAGAGGATGAATACGAGGTGTCGTATGTGCCGGGGCAGGGCACCTCGCTGTATTTCAATGAGGAGCTTCGAGGCACGGTGTCTGGGGCTGATTTTGCGCGCGCCTATTTTGGGATCTGGCTCTCGAAGACCCCAATCGACGAAGAGATGCGAGATGCGCTGCTGGGAGCAAAGTAGCTTAAGGTCTTGGCAGCTAGAACCTAGCGACTCTAGCCTGGTCAGCACGCTTGGGGCTACGTTCGATGCCGATACTGTGAAGACCAGCAGCATTTGCTGCAGCTAGCATCATCCCCTGGCCGCAGAACGGGTTGATGATAGTGTGGCTCTGAGTATGAGTCGCAATAAAAGAGGCAATGCACTGCGCCGCCGCTTGTCCCATCCCACGCTCCCAGCTTTTCTCTCCTACAGTTGGGAGCACATCAGCGCTGGCAGTGCTGTGCTCGGCCTGGACTGTGCGACTAAAGCAGAGCAGGTGAGAGTATCCGCATCGTCCGTGGGTGGGTGTGCCTGCCGGAGCGCGACAGCCAATCTTATGCCACACAAGGTGATGCCCGGTGCCCTCGGCTGCTTTTTGACAGAGATACCCCTTATCAATCCAGATTCCATCGCACTTGATGTCGGATTGATAAAAGACCGTCACGCCCTCATCGGGGGTTGATTGCAGCAGCAATCGTGCAGTGTCGACAAACCAGCTCGTCCATTGGTCGACGGTGTGGCCAGAGAACTCCGAGATATCAGGCAAAGAGCTCACCACTGATGAGCCGGAAAGTGGGCCGCTGCTGCGAAGCCACGCAACAGCATCTTCACACAACACCTCTCGAGTCGGGGTTTTAGGCTGGGCGGGTATTGGCGGGATATTCATGGTGGTAGAGGTAGCATTCAAGGGAGCGAACGGGTAGTGCGGGGTGCTCCATTGAGCGAAAGCGGGAATAGTGCTGGCGAGCTCATCATCGAAGGGCTTCAGAGCAGGGCACGGTGGCGCAAAAGTTGGAGAGGGGAGCCAACCTAATTGAAGGGGGGCCCTTGGGGGCTGAGGGGATTCCCGCCAGGGCAGCGCTTACTAGGGATTCTCTAGATAATATTTTGTCTCATATCAAATAGATGCATCGCTATTCAGTTATTGACCACAAAGGATCAAAAATGGTACATTTAAAAGTGCCACTAGGCTTACGCAATGATTCAGTATTATCTACCGTTTTCGTTCCTGCGTCGGAGGCGCTGCCTCTCAGAGCGCGAGCTGACCCGAGCCAGTGCCTTGTCACGCGGAGCGGTTAGGCAGCTTATGTGTCCGATTGAGGCCAACCCTACTATGAGTTCTATCGATCAGCTGGCACAGCTTTTTGGGCGCAGTGTTGACGTACTTCTTTGCGCTGACGATGTGCTTTCGGAGTATTCCGTAGTGGCGGCTGCAATAGCCATTAACCGTGATGGCTTTGATTCATGGAAGACCCATCTTTATAACTTCGTTGATGAATTTCGGCGCAGCGCTGATGCTCGGTTAGTGACGCTTCCGCCACCATCAGGTACGGATCCAAGGATAGTTGCGTTATTCGCGGCCACGACCCGAACACTCTGTGAGGACGTCGGTATCTCAACCCCTCAGTGGGCAAGGCGAAGATATTTTCTGGAATCTCCGTGGTTTGTGGCCGGGATGAAATCACTAAAAGCCAGTGCGCTGGTGGAGTCACCGCTTCCATTTCGATCAAACAATATCTTTGTGCACCAAAATTTTCTTACGCGGGCTTAGCTATGCTTACCAAAAAGCGGATCCAACACCTGTTTGAGTGCCTTAATGAGTGTCTGCGCGAGCGTGGCGAGATGGGGGAGGTGGGTCTAGTTGGTGGTGCGGTGATGTGTCTGGTCTTTAATGCCCGCCCATCGACCAAGGATGTCGATGCCATTTTTGAGCCTGCATCGGTCATTCGAGAGCTCGCCCGTAAAGTGGCAGAGGCGGCCAGATTGGCTTAATGATGCCGCGAAGGGCTACCTTGTCCCTGGATTCTCGAGGCAGGAGGTAATGGCGTTGTCTAATCTCAGGGTGTGGGCACCAGAGCCTCGCTACATGCTAGCGATGAAATGTATAAGTGCCCGATGGGATAGCGCTGATCGGGATGATGTAATCTTTCTGATTCGATTCTTAAAAATCGAGGCTCCGCAGGAGGTGTTTAGTCTCCTTCAAGGATATTACCCTGACGAGCGCATTCCGGCTAAGACGCGCTTCTTTATCGAGGAGGTTTTGGAGGCGGAGCAACATAGTAAGTAGCAGGTCTTGCACTGTTGAAAGTGTGTCCCGATCACTTGAAACTCAGGCCGCTTATCCGGCACACTGAGGGGGATGGGCCGAAACTATGCTCCAAATCTGTATGTCCCCGGCAAAGCCAGCATCCTGGGGCGTCCCACCTGCTATCGGTGCTTTCGGCCCTCGTTTCAGTGCGTGTGCAGTCTGGTGGCTCCGTTTGCGGCGCATGTAAATACCGTTGTGCTGCAGCATCCAAACGAACGGAAGAAGTACTACTCTACCGCTAAGCTCCTTTCGAGTGCGGTGACTAACTGTACCTTGTTACGCGGACTAGAGTTTGATCATAATTTCTTGGCGCAGAAGACCTCTGGACAGCGCTGCTATCTTTTATACCCGTCTCCTGAGGCGGTTGATTGCTCTGAGGTGCCGCTTTCGACCGAGGACACAGTCATTGTTGTAGATGGCACCTGGCGAGAAGCCGGGAAAATTATCTATCGAAATCCGTTCCTGCAACAGCTTCCGCGGCTTAGTTTTAGAGAGGAGCTTCAGTCCCAGTACCGGATTCGAAAGCAACCGAAGCAGGGGTGTTTGAGTACTATCGAATCCGTAGCCCATCTGCTTAAGCGCAATGCCCTCGTCAGCAGGGCGGGTGACTCGCTGTCTCGTTATGACTCCTTATTAGAGGGTTTTGAGCAGATGATCGCGCAGCAGTTGGCGTTTTGGCCCGCGCGGGGCTAGCGCAGAGCTACTTACGAGCTGCCTTGAATGGGTTCACAATTCGCACCCCATTGATGACCTGCGAATGGCTAAGATCCTCACTGAGAACCTCTCTGCATGAAGCGGCTCTTGCCGTGGTGACTATCAGCGCATCCCCAAATGAGATTTTTGATCGAATACTACAATCGATTGCGCCGCAGACGAGCTCGAGATCCATTGATACTACCTCAATCTGTCTTAGGAGTTCGACCACTCGTTTGGCAGCCAGTGGCTCAACGCCTAACTTTCGGGTGGCGATTGCATAAAACTCCTGGGCTACCTGGGTGGAGACGACACCCTTGCCGCTGCGGATAAGGTCACGAAGGATTTTGCGGGCGGTCGCTCGACGGGCCGAGTCCGATTTATCGACGGCGTAGAGTAAGATAGTGCTGTCGATAAAAACCCTAGCGCTCGTAGGCATCTTCACGACTCCACCGCTTCCCACGACTAGATCCGGTTGCCTCCTCGAGAGCTTCCATCAATTCATCCGCTGCCGAGGAGCTTGATTCGCCAACCGCTTTCGATTGGATAAATTCTCTAAAGAGTTGGTTAAGAGTAGTGCCATGGAGCTTGGCGTAACGCTTGCCCAGCGCTATCAACTCTTGATCGAGCGATATCGTAAGATTCTTGGATTTCACCCCGAATTTATCACACATCTACACAGTATGTGTCGAAGTGTAAAAAAACCTGTGAAGCTGATTGCGCTACCTCCTGGAGCGAGGCAGTAATCAGACAGAGTCGGGGCGAACTGAGGGTGGAGTTTGCAGATTCCCCCTCCGATGGTTCATTGCAAGAAAAGAGCACAGTTGGATTTACCCCGCTTCGCAGCTTCGCTACACTACCGCTCGTATGGGCGCTGCAAGTACACAAAATCCACGGCTTAGATTCACTCTTGAGGCTCAGGATGCATGGTCAGGTGCGCGGGCCACCCGGCTCGAGACTGCGCATCGAGTCATTGAAACTCCGATCTTTATGCCGGTAGCAACCCACGCAGCACTGCGCGGGGTGGATATGGCAGTCACTGCCGAGATGGGATACCAGGTGTTGCTTGCTAACACCTATCATCTGCTGCTTCGACCCGGGCCAAAAGTGTTTGAGCAGTTCGGCGGCATTCATAACTTTATGAAGTGGCCTAATGCGGTGCTGACCGATTCAGGTGGCTTTCAGATATTTTCACTCTCCCGCCAGCTTCAGATGACAGAGGAGGGGGCGCGTTTTCGGAGCTATGTCGATGGAAGCGAGGTGGTGCTGACCCCGGAGGTCAGTATCGCAACACAGCGCTCGATCGGAAGCGACATCATGATGGTGCTGGACCAATGTATTGATTCCACCTCAGATGAGGCCACCACTCGTAAAGCACTAGAGCTTACCACTCGATGGGCCAAGCGCAGCCTTGCTGCCCGCGGCGACTCCTCGCAGGCTCTGTTTGGCATCGTTCAGGGAGCCTGTTTCCCAAACCTAAGGCGCGAGAGTGCCGCGCAGATTACCTCACTGCCGTTTGATGGATTCGCTCTGGGTGGGCTTGCTGTGGGCGAGACGAAGTCACAGCGCGAGGATACTGTTGAAATGGCAGCGCCGCTCCTGCCGCATGATAGACCCAGGTACCTGATGGGAGTAGGTACTCCGATTGATCTACTTGAGGCAGTTAAGCGCGGGATGGATATGTTTGACTGCATTATCCCGACATCTTATGCCCATCAAGGTGTCTGTTTTACTTCAGGCGGTAAGCTTGACCTTGGGCGCGGGGCCTTTAAGCACTCAGAGGAGCCACTCGATGCAAGGTGTAGTTGCTCTACCTGCGCTCGATTTAGCCGTGCCTACTTGAGTCATCTCGTGAGGGCAGGGGAGTTCATCGTTGGCCAGCTCCTTTCGGTGCATAATTTGGCGTTCTATCGCTCCCTGATGCGCGAGATGCGTCAGAGCATTATCGATGGGAGTTTTAAAGAGTTCTATCTTACTCAGCGAGAGCGGCTTACTGCGCGCGATGAGGAGTTCCCTGAGGTGCAGCCCCGTCGCACCCGTAAAAATAAAGATGTCCTTGGAGACTATGAGATAGTGGCCCACTCAGCCGGATACGGTAGCATTAAGCAGCTCTCATCGGGCGAGGTGATGCACTCGGTGGTAAATCCAGGCGAGGAGGCGATGTCGCTGTATATTAGGCAGCCAGGGATCCTTGAGCTTGTCGCGCAGGAGGGGCCACCACTTGTGATCTGGGATGTGGGGCTTGGGGCCGCCACCAACGCGATGACCTGTATCCAAGAGCTTGAGAGTGTAGGGCAGATTAGACGAGAGGTGACGATTCACAGCTTTGAGCGAGACCTTGACCCGCTTAGACTTGCGCTCAAGCGCCCAGCTCTATTTCGGCATCTTAGGCATGCCGCACCGCATCGCTTACTTGAGAGTGGCAAGTGGTCCCATAGTGCAGGGAACATCTCTTGGATGCTCTATCATGGGGATTTTCACCAGCGACTCTGTGAAGCTCTGCCACCTGATCTGATCTGGTACGATCCATTTTCTTTCAAAGTGGATTCTGCACTGTGGAGCATCGAGGCTTTTGAGCTTTTGCTGCGAAGCTGCGTTGACCGTCCGACCCGGCTCTATACCTACACCGCCTCCACCGCAGTGCGTGCTGCCATGCTTGCTGCCGGCTGGTATGTGGGTGCTGGGGTTGGAACGGGTCCAAAGAAAGAGACCACGGTGGCCTATTCTCCGCAGGCAGCAAGCAGCCTGCGTGCCCAGGAGCTTCTTGGGGCTAGCTGGCTTTCGCGCTGGCGCTCCAGTGACGCGCGGGTGCCGTTTGGTAGCAGCGAGGAATCGGTGTGTGCGCGAGTGGAGGAACATCCGCAGTTTAGAGCAAGCTAGTGTTTTTTCTTCGCGTCAAATTTCTTCACCAGCTCCAGCACCTCGCTCTGTCGCTCCCCTTGTATCTCGATAATACCCTCGCCGGAGCTAAGATAATGCGTGCCACCAGTGCCCAGGGAGGACTTTAGGAATTTGCAAAGTGCCTCTATGTAGCTGGCATTTGGAGGCAGGCGATAGAGGACCGTGACTGATTTTCCGCCGCGCCCTTTTTTTTCAAGCCGCACCGCTGCTGGCTTGTTCGGAGGCGCAGCCCCTTGCGCCCGTGGGCAGACGCACTCGGGCAGGGGGCGCAGGCACTGACCACATCGTTTTTGCGGCACGGGATCGGTGGAGTAGGCGAGGGCATACTCAGGATCGTGCGGCTTGGAGGGGGCGGGTTTTTTGCGTTGGGGCATAGGGGCTCAAAGAATAGTGGTCTAGGAGTACCACCTATCCTTCCGGCGAGCTATCCCTCGGAGAGATCGATGGATAGATATCCCATCTGGGGCACTTCACTATCGTAGAGGAATTCTATCGGCCACTCGAAGGGGGCTCGTCGGGTGACATGTGTCTTTCGAGGAAGTTGATAAGGGCGTCTAGGTGCAGCAACCGAGTATCATCATAGGGATCCGAGAGATAGTGACCAGCCCTCGGGAAATGTAGCCCCACATCCCCCTTCTTGTTTTCGAACTTTATTAGATCAGCGTCTTTCGTGATTGTTGGATTGCTATCACTATTTCGTGCTGAGAGGATCCCCTGTGCCTGGTACCAGGCTGCATGTTCTTCTTCATATTGC
>JBILUF010000108.1:0-7557 GCA_044371155.1 Bdellovibrionota bacterium | reverse complement strand
CGCGTTCGTATTTGGAAATCGCTGCATCAAAATCCTGTCTCATGAGCGCGGCGTTAGCTCCGTTATAGGTGCTTGTAAAGAGATCTCGGCCGCTTTCAGCTTGGGCTGCCAATTGGTCAAATATCCGCTCTGATTCATCGAATCGCTTCAATCGATACAGGGTGCGAGCTAGCCCCTCTGCTACTGACTTGTTAAGCGGGTCTCGCTGATACTGCTCCTCTAACCCCGAAAGAGCAGCATCATAATCCCCCCGCTGATACGCCTGGTATGACTCCTCGAGTGATAGCGGGGGATCGCTGCTGGTGGCCGTGTCAGCAAGGCAGCGCTGCGGAGAGAGACCCAACAAAAGCGGCGCTATCACCACGGCAGGAAGCAGCAGGGAAAAAAGGAGGTGGGGGGTGCTGGTTACAAGTGTTGCTAGCACTAAGAGGAGGGCCCCTACGACAAGCCATGGCCCGAACTCATGATAGGCTCGGATATGGAGCGACTCCGTGCCGGTGCTCTCAGCTTTTGGAAGGGAGCTTAGGATGGCGTTTAGGTCGGCATCAGATAAGGTGGCGCGCTGATACGACCCGCCCCCGGCGGCAGCAAGCTCCGTAAGTGGCTGCTCGGTGAGGCGAGTGATGACGATATTTCCGCGTGGGTCAGAGAAAAAACGACCACCCCGAAGCGGGATGGGGCCCCCTTGTTCAGTGCCTATTCCAAGGGTGTATATGGGGGTGCCTGACTCAGTTATTGCTGATGCCACCGAGCTGACCCTAAACTGCTGGTCCTCTCCGTCAGAGAGAATAAGAAGTGCTCCGTTGTTTGATCCCACCTTTGCAAGGGTCTCAAGGGCGGTGGTGACTGCCTCAGCGAGGGATGAGCCCTGCGCGGTCATAAGTTCTGGGGAAAGGCTTTCAGCGAATGTACGCACGATCTCAAGGTCTGAGGTGAGCGGGCAGTACCGAAATGCGCTGCCCGAGAAGGTGACTATCCCTATGCGAAGCGGTGTTGCGTTGTTGGCAGCAAGTTCAATCAGATCAAAGACCTTTCGTTTGGCCACCTCGAGTCGGGATGGTGCGGCATCGGAGGCGAGCATGCTCATGCTAACATCCACCACAACCATGACATCTCGCGCTTCAGCCTCAATTGGAATGTCGTGGTATCCAGTATAAGGGCGGGATGCCGCACCAATCAGCGCCGCAACAATGAGCAGTGGCAGGACGATCCTAAGCTTTCCACTAGGCCTTGGTAGGTTAAGCGCTGCATAGCGCTTGCGCCGCACCCGCTCAGCCCAAAACAAAAACCAACCCAACGGCGGTAACACCAGGAGAAGCAAGAGCCGTTCCGGAGCCAACAACTCAATCATGATGGCACCCGCAACAACCACACCCGAGCACATAAAAGATAGAGAAGGTAAGCCGCCAGTGCTGCGAGGCACCAGGGCGTAAATCGCTCATCTACTAGCCGCTGCTGCGGGTCTTTACTGCTAGTGCGCTCAAGCTCATCAATCTGCCTATAAACCTCTGCGAGACCCTCAAGGTCCTGAGCGTTAAAATAGCTTCCGCCAGTGGTGGCAGCTATCTGCTTAAGCGGCCCCTCGTCAAACTCTGCCTGCTGTGCCCCCTGCATAATCCCCATAAGTCCCGGGGTCAGAATGTCTCGATTGCTGCCTATTCCGATGGTGTGCACCTTTATTCCAGCAGCTTTTGCGATCTCAGCCGCTTCCAGTGGGTCAAGCTGCCCTGAATTACTAACGCCATCGGTGAGAAGAATCACCGTCGAGGAGTCGGCAGGGGCCTCCCGGAGTCGTTTAAGCGATAGCCCAAGCCCATCCCCAATCGCTGTGCCATCCCCGGCAATCCGTGGAGAGAGATCGGAGATAAGATCCAGAAGTAGCTGATGGTCAAGGGTCAGCGGCGCCTGCACAAAAGCCTTTGAGCCAAACACTACGACGCCGATCCGATCTTCGGCACGCGCCTGGATAAACTGCCTCACCACCCTTTTTACCGCGGTCATTCGTGAGAGCTGCTGCGAGCCGCTTGAGAAATCCACCGCCTCCATGCTGCGTGATGCATCAAGAGCCAATACAAGGTTCCTTCGCTTTGTACCGCTTTCAAGCTGGGTAACCCGCTGTGGGCGGGCGGCGGCGGCGGAGAGAAGCAAAATGAACGAGGTGGCAAGGACACCCAAAAGCGGTAGGCGTAGCCGCAGCTTTATGCTTCTGGGGAGTGTTTTAACCAAGGAGATGGTCGGAATGAGCGCAGCACCTGCCTTGCGCCAGGTGAGATAGAAAAGCACCAGCGCCAAGGGGGCTGCCAGTAGCGCCAACGGAAAACCCCACGAAAGTGGAGCAAACGCCTGCGCTGGAATCATTTCCGCACCTCGGTGGTGGGATAGGTAGCCGCTGCCTCTTTAAGCTCCGCGGCTAGCTGGCGGATGAGGGCGGTGACCTGAGGGGAGGAGAGCGTTGGTGAGAATCGCGCGGATTCTAGTGCGGCAGTTGATTCGGCTACTTTTTTAAGGGCCTTAGGCAGGTCAGCGTAGCTCAAAAGCTCCGCTGCTGTGAGGCTACTAAGATCAACGCCAGTGAGTGTTGTAAGAAGTCTTCTTGCGGCAAGTGAGCTGAGTGCCAATCGCTTGGCCTCGGCTTCGGTAGAGTGTTCGAACTTTCGAAGTTGCTCCAACGCCGCTGCAAATGCTGGCTCGTCTGATATCCGGCTCCGTCGCCGGGGAACTCCGGCGATTAGAAGGGTCACTAGGATAGATAGAAGGAGCAGCGCCGCCCATACCAGCAGCGACGGGACTACTGGCAGGCTCGGTAGTGGGGTGATGTCGTAGGGGGTGGGGAGAGCCTCGGGAGTCATCGGCTCCTCCGTGCTCGTTGCTGCATAAGGTCCCGAAGGGGCTTTAGCGGATTGCTGCTTAGCACAATGCAGTCAGCCCCTGCGGCTTGGCAGGTCTGGCGCAGCTGTTCGCTGTGCCGGTCCTCCAGGGAGGCGAGCGCTAATTGTCCCGCTGTGGTGCCGGTGTCAATAAGTAGCTCCTCTCCTGTCTCGGCGTCTGCAACTCGCACTATACCGACGGCGGGAAGTGCTGCGGAGTGAGCATCGCGAAGCTGCACACAGATAACATCGTGGCGCATCGAAAGGAGCTTTAGGTTATCGGCGAACGGAGTCGAGAAAAAATCAGAGAGTATAAATACTACCGTTCGACGTCGGAGGGTGGTGCGAAGCTCATCAAAAGCTCTTGCGAGATCCGTAGCGGGAGCGAGTAGGCGGGGAACGAGAAGAGAGGTGAGGATACGCTGCGTTTGGGAGCGTTTTCGCTCTGGGCGGATAAATTCCTCCACTCGGTCTGAGAACCGCGCTAGACCGATCGCATCTCCGGACCTTCGCGCCAGAATTGCCAACAATGCCGCGAACTCCAGAGCACGTGTCTGGCGGGTGCGAGGGGCGCCGAACTCAGTTGAACGGGTGGTGTCCACCGCTACCAGGATCGATAGTGAGCGCTCCTCGAGGTATGATTTCACATAGGTGCGGGGGGAGCGCGCCGTCGCCTTCCAGTCAATCCGGCGAATGTCATCCCCAGGCTCATATTCCCGCAGCTCGGCAAAGGTGAGTCCAGAGCCACGAAAGGTAGAGCGGAACTCGCCGATAGTATCTGAGTCGATGGCACGCGCCGAACGCAGCTCTAGCCTACGCGCCTCGGCGATGAGCGCGGGTGACAAAAGCTCATGCAGTGCTGTCGAAGGGTGGCTCTCAGTCATGCAGGGAACACCGGTGGAGCAATCCGTTAGGGGATGGTTACACTACGCAGCAGGGTCTCGATAATCTGGCCTGAGGTAATTGAACGGGCCTCGGCCTCGAAACTAGGGAGGATGCGATGGCGCAGCACATCAGGAGCTATCTCCTTTACCTCTTCAGGTGTCACAAATGCTTTTCCTCTCAGATAGGCTAGCGCCCTAGCTGCCACCTTCATGGCGATACTGGCACGAGGGGAAGCACCCCACTCAACCATCCCTTTGAGTCCATATCGCTCCGGTTCGCGTGAGGCGTGAATAATCGAAACGATATAGCGGTCAAGCCTGTCATCGACATAGAGCTCTGCGACCCCGCGGCGAAGCCCCAAAAGCTGCTCTGGATTTAGCACGCGGTTGATAGGTTGAGATTCCGTTACCTCATTTGCCACACGCTTTACGATCTGAAGCTCCTCATCAAAGGACGGGTAGCTCACTACTACCTTTAGGAGGAATCGGTCTAATTGCGCTTCTGGCAGCGGGTAGGTGCCCTCCTGTTCAATCGGATTTTGTGTGGCCAGCACCAGGAACGGGTCAGGCAGCTTAAAGGTGCTTTCTCCAATAGTTACGCAGCGCTCTTGCATAGCCTGGAGAAGGGCTGATTGCACCTTGGCAGGCGCGCGGTTGATCTCGTCAGCCAGCAGGATATTTGTGAACACAGGGCCCTGACGCACCGCAAACTCAGCTGTCTGCGGTCGATACACCTCGGTGCCCACCAGGTCAGATGGAAGAAGGTCAGGGGTGAATTGTACTCGCTGCATCTTAAGATTAAGTGAGGCCGAGAGTGCGGTGAGTGTTTTGGTCTTTGCCAGCCCGGGCACACCCTCGATCAAGAGGTGTCCATTGGCAAGCAGCGCAACCAAGAGCCGTTCGATCAATCGACCCTGACCCACGATCTGCTTTGCAATTTCAAGATGGATCGCCTCGACGATCTTATGGGCCTCGGAGGGGGTGATTGGTGAGACTTCAACCTGCATATCTTCGCTCTGGAACTCCTTACGGGTGGTTGCTAAGGGCAGTCACTGCCTAGAGACGAGATCTAGGCGCGCAGAGCGCGGCCGGTATGTGCTGCCCATCAAATCCGTGGCCAGCGTACCGCGCTCTCTTGGATCAGCGCAATTGCCTCTTGGGGGCTACTTGTCAGGATTAGCCGCTCAAGATCAGCCTGCGGAAGGGCACCCGAGGCTACTAGCCGATTGCGGATGAAATCAACCAGAGGGGTCCAGTACTCAATGTCAAAGAGGATGATCGGGAAATTTTTAATCTTACCGGTTTGAATAAGGGTAGCCACCTCAAAGAGCTCATCCAGGGTGCCAAACCCACCCGGCATACAGATAAATGCTGAGGAGTATTTAAGAAGCAGCACCTTGCGAACAAAAAAATAGTTAAACTCAAGCCAGCGATCTAGGTAGGGGTTGGGATGTTGCTCTGCAGGAAGGCGGATATTACAACCCACCGAGAGGCCGCCACCCTCCTTCGCTCCACGATTGGCTGCCTCCATGATCCCTGGGCCGCCACCGGTCATGGTGGTAAATCCAGCCTGGGCTATCCGTGTCCCTAGTTCCCGAGCTACGGCGTAGTGAGGAGAGTCCTCGGTAAACCGTGCCGACCCAAAGACCGTTATGCACTGTCCGATAAAGTGAAAGGTACGAAACCCGCGGATGAATTCAGCTCCCACCCGTACAACCTCTAGAAATTCGCGAAGCCGCGAGCGACGGCCCGCCAGGAAATGCTCCTCAGTTGTGTAGCCGGCGGTTTTTCCCCACTCTCCGTGAGTATAAAGGGGGGATAGCTCAGCCTCAGGTGGGGAAAGGGGGGTCATTTTAGTAATTGGCAAAAAGGGCTGGACTGCATAAGCTCCTATGTACCAATCCGCACGGCCAGAAGCCAGCGTCAAATTTTGATTCGACCGTTTGATTCGATCGTGCCGATATCCAATTTTGTTGGAGCCTTGCGAGGGCGGTGCTCTCGTTGGGTGATAGGGCGCAGGTGCTGAGCTTGCGTCGAGGTGATGATAGCGTGTCTGCGATAGGCAGATACCCGTATAAACAGTCAAAAGAAGCGCAAGCTATGAAGATGAACGAACCAGTTGGAGATGCGATGTATGGGCCGCTGTTTATCCGGCTCACCCTAGGAAGCTATTTCATCTTTGCTGGCTTAACTAAGCTTGATAATCCTACGGCTTTTGTGAATGAGGTACAGAAGTTCAATATACTGCGCGAGCCGCTGGCGACACTCTATGGACTGTTGCTGCCGTATATCGAGATTCTTGCCGGTGGGCTTTTGCTACTGGGGCTTTGGACCACTCTGGCGGCAATCGTCACTTCGCTCATGTTGTTGTCTTTTGTGATAGCGCTGCGAATCTTTCCCGAGCCAGGCAGCCATCTCTTTAATAAGGACGTGATTCTGCTTGGTGCCTCGATGTCCCTCATGTGGAGCGGGCCGGGATTCTTTAGCATTGATTACTTTAGAAAGACTGGATAGCGTTCTCGACGCTTTCGGGTTCGTTAGTTTTCCACCCGACCAGATCCTGACATCGCCCCGCTCTTAGTGGTCGAATAGTCACAGGTTTTTTCGTACGCGAGGTGGGGCGGAACCCCGGTCGGGGGGGCAATTTGCTTAAGATCCCGATCCGCCATAGTTTTCTGTATCCCATTTTTTGATTCAGGCACTCATCTGAGGAGTTCAATCATGCCATCTGCATCAATACCTTCTGGACTACGATTTAGTTATGACAGGGACCAAGGTGGAGGCGGCTCCAGTAACGCTCCTGAAAGCCTCGGTGGGCTAGTGCCAGAGGGGATACGCAACCACTGGAGCAGTAAGATAGAGGAGTCGGTTAATGCCGCTGACTCATCTTGGGCCGTGCGTGAAGCCGCGATTGAGAAAGCTCTTCTGCTTGGAATTCTCGATTCAGAGCGGTTATCTGCCCTCAAGAATCTGGCGTTTAAAGACCCCCGTCGATACGACGATCTCATTTTCGAGCTTGGTTGGTTGTGTGAGCGTATTGAGGAACGACGGCTGACATTACTTGCGGCCAAAGCGCATTCTAATGAGACTGAAATTGCAGAGCTTCTGCAAGAAGCCGAGAAGGAGCTCTTTTCTCCTCGAAGGGGTGAGCGGGATGTCTTCGATACACTTGACTCAAAGGTTGGGTGCCTAAGGGATTTTCAGACCTTGAGTCCAATGCTCAGCAAACACCTTATACCTGAAGAGGTTGATGCAATCAGCCGAATGGGGATTTTTGATCGATTAAGAGCGGCTAAAACGGTGCAAGCTGGAGTATCTGCGTTGGAAGCTCTAGAGAAGTCGGTTGAGGAACACGGAGGCGTCGATCAGGTTAAGACCGCAGTTGTTCAAGTGGTTGAAAAATGTAGCAGACTCTTCGTTGGCCAATATCTAAGTCTCCCTGACTTCGGAAGCTATAGTGAGCGTCTGCAGAGGATGTTGGATAATCGAGAGCCGAAGACTCTTGCGCAATATCGGGGTCTTTCGGATGACTCCTTTACAATCGATGGAGTGCGACGCGAACTTGAGATACAATCAAGAACTAATCGCGTTCTCTGGAGGCGCGAGGACTGAGGTCATACCGTGCAAGTTTGAAACGAAATCCACGCTTGCGATTCCTAGCTAGCAGTTTTTGTGACCCAGCTTTCATGTCTGGCGCCACCCCTCTACATGCCCTTGAAAGTTCAAGGATGCATGATTACCTATTCTGAAGGGTGAGGGACTAGTCGGCGCTGTCCGCCTAAGGGCTCTCGGCCGGAAGTCTCTCT
>JBILUF010000106.1:0-7602 GCA_044371155.1 Bdellovibrionota bacterium | reverse complement strand
GTGGTGCTGCTTGAGAGCGAGAACGATCGACTGACTTTGCCCCGATGGCAGGAGGCCCTCGCCGATCCCAAGATATATAACGAGGTCTTATGCGACCTTGCTCCACACATTGAGCGAAGCTGTCAGAGCATCGCGCGTCAGCGCAAAACAAGCTTTACTCCCGAGCTGATAGCACGGGGATTTCGAGCGGCATTCAAGCTGCTCAAATCATATAACCCCACCAAGGGAGGGTTAGTCACTTTCTTGCGCGGCAACCTAGCCAATCGAATGATTGATGAGCTCCGAGTCGAGACGACAGGGAGACGACAGCGCAACTTCCTTTCTCATGTGGAGCGCACTCGTCACAGCATTGAGCAGCGAGAACACCGCATAGTACGCGCTGATGATCCAGAGGTAGCAAAAGCGCTTGGCCTGAAGCCATTCGAATTGGTTTTTAAGCTGCAGCAGGTCGTCCTACGTCGGGGAGAGCTGCAGGCCAAAGGTGGCGACGAAGCAGGGCTAGAGAGGCTAGAAGACCCGCGGTTTGGGACGAGCCCAGACCAGCTTCGGGAGCTGATGGCAGAAACCCCACCTGCAGTGCAGAAGGTGCTGGAGCTGCGCGAGGATGGGTATTCATTTGAGGAAGTTGCTGGAATCTTTGGCGTAGCGGTCTCCGTGATACAGAGAACACTTGAGACCTTTAAGCTGGGGGTGTCCCACGGGGTAGTCCTGCATGCCCAGCGGCCACGCGATCCGCTGCGGCTGAGCTTTCAGGTGCTGACACGTGAGATATGCAAGACCGGCAAAGAGGTGCAGAGTTGGGATGATGTCTACAGTTATATCGACGGCCTTGATTTCTTTACTTCGCTAAAGAGCTCATCAGAGACCTGGGCTGTGGAGTTGAAGCGCCGTTGGTTCGCCTGCGACGGCTCGCTCAGATATGCACTCTTACCAGAGAAGACACAGCGCATAGTGGCGGACTCTATCAGGCAGCAGATATCAAATATTGATACCTTGCCGCCTCATCCACTCTTCAAGGAACTATTCGGCGCAGGCTCCACTCGGCTTACACCAGATGAGGTAGCGCGGTGCTGTATATATTACAGGATCCTACCAGCTGATAGGCCAAGATATCACCCGGTGCGGTTCCTAGAGGGCAGTAGATTTCGACCCACTCGATATTTTAACCCTATGGTAGTATCGCAACAACAACTAGAAGCGAACGCAGTCTCCCTGATGCAGGAGGCTTACCCGTTCCCGACTGCTATACACCCGGCACTACTTGAGACCCGAGAACTACTTTCACTCCTGGCGCTAGAATCCCCCGCCGCACTACGACGCTGGGGCGAAAAACGCGGGGTGTGGTCCCGCAAACAGACAAAATCGTAAAGGATGAGTCTTCAGTGGGGAGATTGCTGATAAAGAGCTCCTCAGACATCACACCGCAAGCAACTTTTTCCAAAATTCTCCGATACAGAGAGGTAGACTCGAAGGAGAAATCAGATGAAAGATACTCAGCGCGGCTTTACCCTGTTGGAATTATTGATAGTGATGGCGATTATCGGCATTTTAACTGCAATTGCAGTGCCGCAGTATGGTCAATATAAACGCCGCGCGTTTGATGCGCGCGCCAGGTCGGACCTGTACTCCGCCGCACTGGCCCAAGAGGCCTATTTTTTGGATAACGAGCAATATCTCTCCTGCCAAGATAACGGCTGCGCTGCCCTGCCTGGCATCGCTCGGGTATCAAGGGGCGTAAGTTTATCGATGACGGCCGGAGAGCAAGGTTTTACTGGCAGCGCCCAGCATGCCCAAGGCACAGGGAAGGTCTTCCAGTGGGACTCTCTACAGGGCGGTATGCTTGAGTAGTTGGTGTTAGGAACGGAATTAGGAATCCGTATTGAGGAGTGGCAGTATCCGTCGCCAGAAGTTCTGCTGCGGATTAAACTTTCCGACCCCACTTCCGATGATATCCTGCGGCTCAAGCCCCAGTGGGCCAGCTATCATCCTAAATGCCTCGGCGCGCTCCTTTTGGGTGAGCCTATCTATCTTGGTAGCTACCACGACAAGATGCACACCATGCTCGGCACAAAGCTCAACAATGGCCCCCTCATCGCGTTCCGGAGCCCGCTTGGAGTCCACCAACAGTGCTACCGCGCGCAGTGCCGGGGTATGCTGCAGATACTCAACTGACATCCGGCTAATCGATTCCCGTTCCACTTTCGAGAGTTTGGCATAGCCAAACCCAGGCAGGTCGGCCATCGATATCGCTTGCCGCTTACCATCCACGGACAGCGCCACCTTATAGATATTAACCTGCCGGGTGTGTCCTGGCGTAGAGCTGACACGAGCGAGGCCATTTCGCCCTAAAATGACATTTATAAAAGAGGACTTTCCAACATTGGAACGTCCCATCACAGCCACTTCAGGAACCCCCGCAGGCGCGGGCTTGCGACTCTCGGGGTCCACTATCCCGAGGGAAAACTCCGCTGAAAGCACCTCGATCGCCATCGGGAGGATTCCTCGGGGGTAGACCGGCTGCTTACCGCTTGTTCTGGGCCAGAATCGCCTTGCGCAGACGGATCGACTTCGGCGTCACCTCCACCAGCTCATCATCCTTGATAAACTCAATTGCCCGCTCAAGGGTGAGTGGGCTGACCGGCGTGAGCACGACGTTCTCATCTCGACCAGCGGCGCGAATGTTTGTGAGCTTCTTTTCCTTACACGGATTGACGTTGAGATCGTTGTCGCGGTTATGCTCCCCGACGATCATCCCCTCATACACAGGATCTCCTGGTAACACGAAGAGATTTCCACGCGGCTCCAGATGGAACAGCGCATAAGGAATAGCCTCGCCCTCGCGGTCGGCCACCAGCGAGCCAGTGACACGCGAGATAATCTCACCACGAAACGGCTCGTAGCCACTTAGGTAGCTATTCATAATGCCAGTGCCGCGGGTGTCGGTCAGGAACTCATTTCGATACCCGATCAATCCACGCGATGGGATCGAGAACTCAATTCGCGCCCGCCCGGTCTGACCGTGGTTCACGAGGTTTGTCATCCGGCCTTTACGATGAGCAAGTTTCTGGGTAACGACCCCAATAAACTGCTCGTCACAATCGATGCACAGGTGCTCGATCGGCTCTAGCTGCACCCCGTCTTGGGCCTTAAAGATAACTTCAGGGCGGCCAACAGAGAGCTCAAAACCCTCGCGCCGCATCGTCTCAATCAGGATCGCCATCTGGAACTCGCCGCGGCCCTTCACAATGTAGGTGTCGGCGTCCACGGTGCGCTCAACGCGGAGAGCCACGTTATGGAGGGTTTCTTTACGCAGCCGCTCCTCGATGCGCTGTGACTGCACAAATTTGCCCTCGCGGCCTGAAAGCGGCGAAGTGTTGACGGTAAAGCGCATGCTAATAGTAGGCTCATCCACGGTGACCCGCTTGAGCGCCTTTGGTGCTGTGGCGTTACAAATCGTATCGCCGATCGAGACATCCTCCATTCCCGAGAGAATTACGATCTCGCCTGCCTTGGCCTCGTCGACCTCCTGGTAGCTGATGCCGCGATACACCTGGAACTTGGTCACCCGCAGTGGTTGCGGCGCACCATCTGTGCCGATACACACTAGCCGCTCATTCTTGCGCGCAGTGCCGGCCATAACTGGCCCGATCGCAAGTCGCCCCAAGAACTCCGAATATCCAAGATTCAGCACCATCATCTGGAACGCCTCATCTGGGGTGTATCTTGGTGGGGGGATATGCTCGACGATAGCGTCAAAGAGCGGGCCAAGATCCTTCCCGCGCTCGCCTTCGAGATTTGGCTGAGCGATTCCGTCCCGCCCGATAGCGTAGAGAATCGGAAAGTCGATCTGGTCGCTGCTGGCATCGAGATCCATGAATAGCTCATAAATCTCATCGAGCACCTCTTTTGCTCGAGCATCTTTGCGGTCAATTTTATTGATCACAACGATAATCTTAAGCCCGGCTTGGAATGCTTTGCTCAATACGAAGCGGGTCTGCGGTAGTGGCCCCTCGGAGGCATCCACCAGCAAAATAGCTCCCTGCACCATCATAAGGGCACGCTCTACCTCGCCACCAAAATCAGCGTGTCCTGGGGTGTCAAGAATATTGATCTTCACTCCCTTCCAGTCGACTGCGCAGTTCTTGGCCGCGATGGTAATTCCCTTCTCGCGCTCAAGGTCCATGCTGTCCATCACCCGCTCTGCCACATCTTGGTTCTCGCGGAAGGTGCCGCTTTGGCGGAACAACTGATCCACAAGGGTGGTTTTGCCGTGATCAACGTGCGCAATGATCGCGATATTTCTTAATGTACTGTTTGCTATCTTATCTTCCATGCTGGTCCTCTAAAATCTGTCGGTGTTTTGCTCGGGGGGCTACCCATTAGCTATCCGTGTTTGTGTTTCCCCTTGCTCGAAGGTGCGTCGCAGCCCCTCCTCTACTGAATACCGCGGTGCATATCCTAGTAGCTTTCGCGCTGCATCGATTGAGAAGTAGTGGTCCGTCCCCATCTCTGACACGAGAAATTTCGTAAGCAACGGCTCAGTGCCGCGAATCCGCGCCACCCATTCCGCCACTGTTGCTGCTATCTTTGCAACCCCCAACGGGACGCGGTTGTTTATGGGGGGAACGCCGTGGGCCTCAAGCACACGGTTTATAAATCCCCACAGTGGATACGGATCCCCCTGGCTGATGAAATAAGCCCGGCCTCCGCAGGCTGGGTTGTGCAGTAGCGCCTCATCAGCGTTGATATGTGCTAGCACACAATCGTCAATAAAGGAAAAATCGGCCCGATTAGCCCCTGAACCGATCTGTTTTAGCTTCCCAGAGCGTCCCTTGGCTACAATTGTAGGAATCAGGTTTTTGTCCCCCGGGCCAAAGATGAGATGAGGCCGAAGTGCTAGGGTGCGAAATTGCTGTGGCCGATGAGCTGCCAGCACGAGCTGCTCGGCAGCAGCCTTAGTGCGAGGATAATCAGCCTCAAAGTGCGCTGGGTACGGGATTGTCTCGTCAACGTTGCGCAGGTCCTGCCCATTGGCGATAACACTGGGCGAACTCGTGTAGATAAAGCGCTGCACTCCCGCAGCGATACAGGCCTCAAGTAGGGCCTTAGTGCCAGCTATATTGATTCGCTCAAATTCCCTTGAAGCGCCCCACATCCCTACCTTGGCTGCCACATGAAAACATCCGTGCACTCCAGGCAGTGCGGTTGCGAGCGCCGATAGGTCTCCTCCTAGCTCGCCTTGGACCTGCTCAATGCCGTGCGCGGCTAGGTCAGCGTCGTGCTTACGGGTGAGGGCCAGCACTGTGTGCCCACGCTGCTTTAGTGCATACGCGAGCGCTCGACCGACAAAGCCGGTGGCTCCTGTGATGAAATACCGTTGAGGTGCCATACGATGCTACGCCGCGCGGTCGAGAGGAGTTTGTTGCTCGGCCCATTCGCCAAGCTTATCGCGAAATATCTTGGCATTATGACGAGAGTCAACTGGAAATGATGGATGGAAAAAGAAGCGTGCGATCCCTGTGGCGAGCTCCGATCTATCACGGAGCGCCATCAGCTCAGCGATAAACTGCGCGCGATCGTTCTCAGTCTGTGGGAAGGTGTGGGGGTGTGGCTCCACCACGATACCAGCCGCGCCGCTATCAGAGAGCCGCACTAAGGCGCTGCGCTTGACGCGAGGATGCTGGTTAAAGATTCGCTCCACCGGGATACTATAGTAAACCCGCTCAGCGGTGCGCACCATGTGTGCCTTGCGACCGCAGAAGTAGAGATTCCCGGCTTCATCCAGGTAGCCCATATCCCCCATGCGATGCCACGAGAGGCCACGGTCCTGTATCTTTGAAAGCCTATTGGCGTCCGGACGGGCCACATACGAGCTACTGACATTCTGCCCACGCACGATGATCTCGCCCACCTGGCGGATTGGCAGCTCCCGAGCCTCCGCAATCGTTGCGATCGGCTGGTCGGATGCATCAATTATCTTCACCTCAACCCCACGCACAGGCCTGCCGACAAAGGTCCCCTCCTCTCCACTGCTGGCCAAGACCCGTGCTCGATTGAGGATCTCGTGCGCGCGCACAGCCGTCACCGGTAGCGCCTCGGTGGCTCCGTATGGAGTGGCTGCTATTCCGTTCGGTAGTATCCCCTGCACTCGTGTGAGCACCTGTTCGGACACTGGAGCGCCAGCCATTAGGATGCGCTTGATACTCGGGAATGTCGCACTACGACGGACACAGAACTCAGAGATCTTACCCCACAGCGTTGGTGAGCCAAAGGACGATGCGACACCAAGATCTTGAACGATCTTCATGATGCGCTCAGGATCGAGATTAAGCGGCTCAGCCGGGTTCATCGGCGGAAATACGCTACAGACCCCCAGTGCAAGGTTAAACAGGGAAAAGATCGGTAGGAGTGGCAAGTCGCGGGTGCCCGACTCAAAATTAAACTCCTCGGCAAAGATCCGAAGCTCCTCTGTCACCATGGCATCGGTAAAGACAACGCCTTTGGGGGTGCCAGTGGCTCCGGAGGTGAATGCGATGAGCGCTGTGCCACATCCAGGGGCCTCTGGAAGCGGCGCAGGAGAGAATCGGCGCAGTAAAGATAAATCGGAAAATGGGGAGAACGGGAAATCGGTGGTGGCAACTGCAAACTTAAGCCGCGGGAATAGCTTTTTCTTGGCAAGCCGCAGCAGTTGCGCTTTCGGTGTGCCGATCATCGCATCGGGGCTTATATCAGCGATGCAGCGCAGGAGTTTCTCCTTGCCCATCCCTGGGTCGACAAAGACTGGGATAGCACCTCGGCCCATCACGGCATAGGAGAGAGCTAGGAACTCCACCCCTGCGGGCACAAGCATCAGTACCTTGTCACCGGCTTTAAGGCCGAGCTCTTGCAGGCCACGCTGGTACTGGTTGATGCGGTTATTGAGATCACGAAACGTGACATGCCCATACCGCACGGGGCCCACCGAGAAATCCGGCTCGATCACCGCATCAGTGTGAGCCAGAGTTTCGACGTGTGAGGAGAACGCCTTGTAGAGCGCGTTCCCAGGGGTGGTGTCGAGCTGTTCAACTTGGGGCTCATCGCCGCGCATAAACTGGAGAATCTCGGGGATTACCACCTCGGGCTTATCCTCGAGCACAAGATGGGAAGCATCGGGGATCTCAACTACTCGCGCCTTGGGAAAATGGGCGGCGACCTTAGGGAGCATCTCACGGTGAAAACACGGATCCTTGAGCCCCCACAGAATCAACACCGGAAGCTTAGAGAGCGCTGGGAGCTTCTCGGCAAAGCGCATCATCTCGGGATAACTAGGATGGGTGCTTTCAAACGGAATATCCTCAACAAAGTCCCAGATGGCGGTGCGTCGACCGATGGTGCGGTATGGGAAGAAGTACCCCTCTTTCACCTCCTGCGGCAGCCGCTTGGCAACGCCAAACTCAGCCATGAGCTTCAGAAAGTGCATGCTGTACTTGGTCAGGAATGTGCCGATAAAGGGGGTGTGGGCGCGCTTAATAATGCGCGGCAGACTCTCGATCTCAGTGAGAGTGGTATTGAGATAGACCAGTCGCTCAATCGAGTCCATCTGTCGAGTGGCAAGCAGGTGCC
>JBILUF010000105.1:0-7628 GCA_044371155.1 Bdellovibrionota bacterium | reverse complement strand
CTTGAGAGCTGTCGCCAAGACCTTCAAGCGGTCGCAGTGCATTCGCTTCTAGGAAGGCATTGATCAGCTGGAGTCGCTCAAATCGCGGCATCCGCGAAAGATCCACGGGTCTGCCGTTTTGTAAGGAGGTGTTAATATCTGTAGCGGTTAATACTTGTTGTGAGGCAAAGTCAGACATCGCTTAAGCTCCAAGACTCTATTCATCGAGGGATAAAATTCGGACCTCCGAGAGTTTATGACTATTGGGACGGCTAATCAAAAAGCGCTTTACCTGTCGCCCCTGCAAGTGTGCGCTAGCCTCACCCGCTTGCTGTGGCAACTCAATTGCCTCCGTTTCAGGCGGGGAGTTTGAGAGGCGGGGTGGGTGTCAGAGGTGCGCTTTAGCTGGGTCGTTGGGGGCTGCGTAGATAGGCAATAAATCCGCACTGTTTGGGCGTAAGATTGCAAAATTTATGGTTTTTCGTCATTCTGTGCTCCAGAGCCGCGCTGAACAGGTACCATGCCGCGGCCTATTCGAACATGCACAAGGTTAGGTTTATTCCATGGCAAAAAGACGAGTTGCAGTAACAGGGTTAGGGGTAGTTTGCCCGATCGGAAACTCTGGGCCAGAGGCCTGGGAAGCCGCCATTAACGGTAAGTCCGGGGTGGCGCGGATCACCCGTTTTGATCCCACCGACTTTAGCGCGCAGATTGCCGCAGAGGTCAAAAACTTCGATACCTCCAAATACTTTGAGACCAAGGAGCTCCGGCGCTACGATAACTTCTCTCAGTACGCTATCGCCGCTGCTCAGGAGGCCTGGGATCATTCAGGTCTGGAATCGGCTGGGTACGAGAAGTCCCGCATCGGCTGTATCTTGGGCGTTGGTATTGGCGGACTTCCAATCCTTGAGAAGTTCCACACTGCCTTGATTGAAGGGGGCCCACGCAAGATCTCTCCGTTTCTTATCCCCGCAATGATTAGCAACCTTGCGCCAGGTAACATCGGTATCCGGTTTGAGGCCAAAGGAGTAAACTACACCGTTACCAGTGCCTGCACCTCGTCCACGCATGCAATCGGCGAGGCATTTAGAATGATCTCTGATGGGCTACAGGATGTGGTGATCTCCGGGGGCACTGAGGGGGCTGTGTCGCCACTTGGTGTCGGTGGATTCTGCTCGATGAAAGCGCTTTCTACTCGTAACGATGCCCCCGAAAAGGCGTCCCGTCCGTTTGATAAAGATCGTGACGGCTTTGTGCTAGGCGAAGGTTCGGCGATCTTGATTCTTGAGGAGTTCGAGTCCGCGCAGCGCCGAGGAGCAAAGATTCTTGGCGAGGTTGTCGGATACGGCTTCTCATGTGATGCCTACCATATCACCGCTCCGAGTGAGGGTGGGGAAGGGGCGATTGCTTCGATGCGAATGGCGATCGAGAATGCTGGTATCACCCCAGAGCAGGTGGGGTATGTCAACGCACACGGCACCTCAACGGATGCAAACGATGTCACCGAAACTGCTGCCATCAAGCAGCTTTTCGGAGCGCATGCAAAGAACGGGCTGTTAGTGAGCTCGACTAAATCGATGACTGGCCATCTGTTGGGCGCAGCAGGCGCGATCGAAGCGTTCTTTACGGTGCGTGCCTTGCAAGAAGGAATTATTCCGCCAACTATCAATCTCGATAACCCCCAAGAGGGCTGCGACCTTGATTACGTGCCGCACAAGGCTCGTCACAAGAAGGTGCAGTACGCGATCTCAAACTCCTTCGGGTTCGGCGGCACCAACGCCACCGTTGCATTCAAAGCTGTTTCGTAAAGCATTCGCGTGGCTGCAGCGCCCAAAAAGAAAGCTGAAAATTCAGAGAAGGACTTCCTCGCCCCCAAAAAGCGGGCTGAGGATATTCTGCTCGGAGCGCTCGGATTTGGAGAAGATGCCCGAATTGTCTCAGTGTATCGTACCGCGCAGGGATTCGCTGGTGTAGGCGCCTGGCCCGATGGCGAAGAGTTTTCCTTTGAGAGTGAGGAGCCTCCTAGTGAGCTTGAGCTATGGGCGCTTGGAGTGCTTACGCCCTAGGCGCGACGCCGAGGGGCAGAGAGGTGCCAAGGTGCAGCTCTCACACAGAGGATTGCGGGCCTTACACTGTCGCCGTCCGTGCAAGATCAGGGAGTGATGTAAGGTGCGCCACAGTTCAGCCGGGAACGCGGCTTTGAGTGATTCTTCGATTTTCCGTACATCTTTTCCGGCAGCAAGCCCCAGACGCTGTGAGACGCGAAACACATGGGTATCGACTGCCAGAGCATGACCACTACCTAATTCGGAGACAACTACACTGGCAGTTTTTCTGCCGACACCCGGCAAGGTAACTAGCTCCTCGATGGTCTGGGGTAAGAATCCATTGAAATTAGCAACAACCAATTTACCAAGCGCCACAAGATGCTTCGCCTTAGTGCGATAATAGTTCACCGGACGAATTATCTTTTCGATGGTTGCTACATGTGCTTTTGCCAGCGACTCAAAATTAGGATAGCGGCTGAAGAGCTCAGGCGTTACTTCGTTTACTTTTTTGTCAGTGCACTGCGCCGATAGTACTACCGATACCACCAACTCAAACTCGTTGGCGAAGTTAAGCTCTGATTCGGCTGCTGGGTAGAGCTGCTGTAGCTCGTGAATCACAGCAGTGCGCCGACCCTGTTCCTTCTCTTTTAAACGCAGTACCATATCAGTAGAACCTAGTTTGTCATAATACACGCAATTTGTATCTTTTTGAAATGATTAGGAGAAATACCATCGCGTGCGGGCTGTCGTCGAATTTATCTAATTCTCGAAGCAGGTTAGGTGCGTTGTAGTATCTAACCTCAGGTATAACCCCGGAATCTGTCTACCATGCAAAGAACCCCGCTCTATTCATACCTAGAGAAAGTTGCCGCGGGTGATGCGAGCTATCGATCCAAGCTCTGCCAGCAGCTTGCAGACAGACTCATCTATGTACCGATCCTGGAGCGCCAGTCTAGTGGTGCTGCTGTTCCAGGGCAGCTTAAGGTGCAGGTGGTAACACTAGTCGACGGCGACCGTGACCAGGTTTTGCTCTTTACTACTGAGAAGCTCTACAAGAGCTGGGCGGTGACGTTCCCCCAGCGCACCTCGTTTATTTCCCTTTTGGGAGGGGATTTCTGCGCTGCGCTGCGCCGTGGCACATCGGTAGCTGTGGATGTGGGTACTGGATATTCTGTGGTACTTGATGAGGATGCGGTGCGCGAGGTTGCATCATCTGGCCCTGAGGAGCAGAGCGCGCCTGCGGCCCCGCCAGCGGCACGCCCGGTCAATGACCTGCGTGGACGCTCTGAGCCCACCTCATTTATGCAGCGGCCAAAGATGATGCCCTCGGGCGCTGCAGCGTTACCCACGCCCCAAGAGGATTCTGATGATTCTGAAGAGACGCTGCCGCCATCAACCTCTCCACTCTTTGCCGGGGCTTTTGCTGCTGGCGCCGAGCCCAAGAGTAGTGCTGCTAAAAGTCGCCCTGCCTATGATGAGGATTACTCAGATGAGCCAAACCCTGGGGTTCAATTCTCGGCCGGGCAGCGCCCTGTGATCTTCTCGCCCGATTCCGACTCTAATCGGGTGGTGCGCGATCGCGAGGACCCAGACAAGAAGCGACGCAAATCTTTCCTCAAATTCTTAAAAGGTAGCTAGCAGTTACAGTGAGCGCGCCAGGTCGGCGTGACTTGCAAACACCTCGGCCGATAGCTCGTGCGGCTGATTCTGTGGTAGCTCGCTTTCAAACATCTCGTTGATGCGGCAGAACGCCTGAAATAGGGTCTCCTCTGAGACGATGCGCTGCTCTAGAGCTTTGGCAATCGATTGTGCCATATGGATCGAACGTTGATCGTCTGCGCCCGGTTGTCGCGCAACGATGAACATATCACATCCGACGTTGAGCGCCTGCGCAATTATGTTGCCCTGCTCGAAGTCCTTGCTGACCGCTTTCATATCAAGGTCATCTGTCACCACGACCTTTTTGTACCCAAGCTGACCACGCAGGAGCTCCGTGATAAAAAACCGTGACATCGTCGCAGGAGTTTTCGGGTCTAAAGAGGGGAACAGGATATGCGCTGTCATAATAAGGGATACCCCGGCATCGATGAGCTTTTGGAACGGTAAAAGCTCTCGTTTCCACATCGCCTCTATCCCGAGGTCAAGCTGTGGCAGCTCAAGGTGTGAGTCTGTTGAGGTGTCGCCATGGCCCGGGAAATGTTTGGCGCAGCCTAGGACCCCTTGACGCTGTAGCTCGGTCAGATACGGCACAGCAGAGGCGATGACCTCTTGCGGCGTCCGGCCGAACGCGCGCTCGCCGATGATCGGATTATCGGGATTAGAGTGGATGTCTGCCACCGGTGCCCATGACACATTAATCCCAAGCGAGCGCAGCTCCACCGCGTGAGCGCGGGCCACATCCGCAGCGCGCGCTCCAAAGCGCATCGCGTTTGGAAACACCGTGATTGGAGCGGGAAGCCGGTTGACCCGCTCACCCTCATGATCGATTGATATCAAGAGATCTTCACGCTCGGAATACTGCCGCACCTCATTCACAAGTGCGCTCAGTTTCTTCATCCACTCAGGATACGAAACGGTGTGGTCGATGTTGCGCTTAAGGAGTAGGATTCCAGCAGGCCGCAATGCGGCCAAAAGCCGTTTATCGGAGTCAGTCAGTGAGGTACCCTGCAGACCGATGATAAAGTGGTTGCCAAACGAGGTGGCAGTGGGCTCAACTGAAAATTCAAGACTCATGCAACTTCCCTTAGAGAGGTTTGATGGGTCAAGGGTAGCATCGGTGCGACTTTGCCGCATCGGCAAGATGTATCAGGGAAGCCCATCCCCAGGGGAGGGCGTTTTCTCCCTATCGCACCCGTGCTGAGATCTAATATATTGATATTAAGGGTCTTTTTTGCGCCCTGAAATGAAGAAACCCCACATTTTCCTCTGTTTTAAGGAAATCTAAGCCGATAAAGGAGAGGAAGGGTTGGTTTTTTATCCTTGTATTGAATCGTG
The DNA here is from genome assembly GCA_044371155.1 of Bdellovibrionota bacterium. Classification (GTDB taxonomy): domain Bacteria; phylum Bdellovibrionota_C; class UBA2361; order UBA2361; family UBA2361; genus CAZTER01. The sequence continues at coordinate 2,607 of JBILUF010000105.1, read as the reverse complement.
AGAGATTTTGAGACCAAGGCTATAGAGGCACGCGCGTGGGAAAGCGCCAATAAGCTCGTGCGCAGCGCAGGAGATATCTCCCGTGCATTTTCCCTGTGTATACGCTCACTGTTTCAAGACGGGCGCACGGTCGCCAATAGCAGATTCACCTTCATGACCGGATATCATCTCGATCGGCTGTTACGTAGCCCCTCCGTGGTATCGCATCTCTACTTTGCGGCCCGCACATACCGTCCAAAGCAGCTATCGGAGCTCAAAGAGTGCACCCCGCGGAATCTCGCCGAGCTTTTTAACCACGGTGAGCTCGCGGCTTTGCTTATGACCATGTACATGCATCGGCATATCGGAAGATGGCTTGATGATGAGGATCGAGAGCCACTGAGCATGAAGCTGCAGCTCTACATGGATCTGGGCCTTCCGCTTGGAGAGACGATTCCGTCGCTGGGGTCGATGCGAGCATTGCTGATTGGTGCAGGGAGATACCTTGGTTGGGGGGTGCTGGCGCTGCGCGATCCGAAAGGATTAAAGAAGTATCGTCTTGATGCCAAGGTTAAGGGTAAGCCCTACGATATCGGTGCCGAGATGCTGCAGTGGGGCACCTCACATGTTCACATCGGAGCCACTATATTTCAGCTCTTTGGCTTTGGAGTAGTCACAGCGCAGGGATATCAAAGTGCTATGCTTGCGCCCGCCGAGCAGCCCCTCAGTGATGAAGCGCTACGATTTAGGGTGGCGGCACAATGGCTTGATGCACTTATCCTAACAGGGGATGTCCCCCAAGGTTCGCTGGGAGATGATTTTATTCTCTCCGATGAAAACACCGATAGCTTTGTGCAACGGGTGCAAGCACTGCTGGACTCAGGTAGCGAGTTTTCTTGGCTCAGTAAAAGGCATGGAGACATAGGCCCAGAAAAGACCTCTGAGCTACTATTCACCCCTGCGCCGGCGGTGACGCGTAGAGGTCGGAGGGCTAAAAAAACGGAGTCATTAGACCAGGAGGTCGATGGTTCAGAGGAGAAATAGCGCTTCGCTGGTGTAATTCGGTCAACTATGGTTAAATTGAAAGCAGTTCACCGACGAGGGAGGACCTCCCCGGCGAGTGATAAAATAGTTAGTGGTTAGCAATAAAGCAGGTCGGTAAAGCAGATAGTAAGCATTCACTGGTAACAGGAGTGACTTTGTATGTCGGCAAAACTCACTGAGGAGCGGGTCACCGTTCCCTCAATTCTTCTCCGTAAACAATCCGGTCGGAAAATCGTTGCACTCACCGCGTACGATTTTACATTTTCACGTCTTATCGATGCTGCAGGGTGTGACGTCATCCTTGTTGGTGATTCCCTCGGATGTGTAATCCAAGGCGGTGGTACAACCCTGCCCGTCACCCTTGATGAGATGGTGTACCACTGTCGCTGCGTAGCGCGCGGTGCCTCCCGGGCGTTAGTGGTGGGGGATCTTCCGTTTATGTCATACCAGGCTAGTATTGAAGACGGTATGCGTGCTGCCGGGCGACTGGTGAAAGAAGGTGGTGTAGCAGCGGTAAAGCTTGAGGGAGGAGTCGCTGTCGCGCCACTTATCGAGCGACTAAGTAGCTTCGATATCCCCGTGATGGGGCATGTAGGACTCACCCCTCAGTCGTTCCATCGCATGGGAGGGCATAAGGTGCAAGGTCGCGCCAAGTCGCGAGTAGGCGCAGCTACTCCAGGCAGCCGTGAGCAGGTGATAGCTGATGCAAAGGCAGTAGAAAAAGCCGGTGCCTTCTGCATTGTGCTCGAAGGGGTTCCCACGGAGCTTGCTGCCGAGATAACCGCAGAGTTAGAGATTCCCACCATTGGAATCGGAGCAGGTGCTGGATGCGACGGACAGATACTAGTCTCGTATGACATGCTGGGTCTCGGTGGGGGAGAGTATCCGAAATTTGTAAAGCAATATGCCGCGCTAGGGGCATCGGTTACCGAGGCGGTGCAGCGGTATTCCAGTGAGGTGCGTAGTGGAGCATTCCCCGCACAAGAGCATAGTTTTTCTGCGGTAGCGCGAAAGAAAGTCGCGCTGATTAAATAATATGGGAGGCACGATGGAAACGCTTCGCAAGGTGCTACGCTGCAAAATTCACCGCGCTACCATCACCGGCGCAGATCTAAACTATGAAGGGAGCATCACCCTTGCCCCTGAGCTTTTAGAGGCGGCTGGGCTGGCTGAGTACGAGGCCGTCAATATCTGGAACGTCACCTCCGGCACCCGATTTGAGACCTACACCATCAAAGGCGAGCCGGGCTCCTCCGACATCTGTGTTAACGGTGCAGCCGCGCACTTAGTGACCCCCGGTGATATCATCATTATCGCCGCATTTCAGATGATCGCTGAGTCCAAGCTGGCTGGCTACGAGCCAACGGTGGTGTTTGTCGATGGGCAAAACCGCATTAAAGAGCTTCGCCCTGAAGTGGCAGGGCCAAAGATGCCGCCCTCTGCTGTCAGGGTATAAAACCAAGCGCTACGGCAGCCAGTTGTCTTTAGGCCACGGTAACGGTACGTTTCTACCTTATTGTGGGCAAGAAAAAGACCGAACCAGCAAAACCCAGTGAGCCGAACGCTGCCGCGGGCGGGGTTAAG
>JBILUF010000104.1:0-7657 GCA_044371155.1 Bdellovibrionota bacterium | reverse complement strand
GTGTCTAGCGCATCACAAGGAGAACTTCCTCTACACGCACTTTGAAGAGATCTGCGAGATCATGAAGGCCTATGATGTGGCCTTCTCGTTAGGCGATGGGCTTCGTCCGGGCTCGATTGCAGATGCCAATGATGAGGCGCAGTTTGGTGAGCTTGAGGCACTGGGCGAGCTGACAAAAATTGCCTGGAATCACGATGTGCAGGTGATGATTGAGGGCCCAGGACATGTGCCGATGCAGCTTATTAAAGAGAATATGGAGAAGCAGCTTGCGGTGTGCGGAGAGGCTCCGTTCTATACCCTTGGGCCTCTAACGACTGATATCGCCCCGGGCTATGACCATATTACCTCAGGGATTGGTGCGGCCATGATTGGCTGGTATGGCACTGCGATGCTCTGTTATGTCACCCCCAAGGAGCACCTTGGGCTGCCAAACAAAAAGGATGTCAAAGATGGTGTGATTACCTACAAGATAGCAGCACATGCCGCCGATCTTGCCAAGGGACACCCGGCGGCACAGGTGCGTGATAATGCGTTAAGCAAAGCGCGTTTTGAGTTTCGCTGGAACGATCAGTTTAATCTCTCACTCGATCCAGATACAGCACGAGAGTTTCATGATGAAACTTTGCCCTCAGACAATGCCAAGGAAGCGCATTTTTGCTCGATGTGCGGCCCTAAATTCTGCTCGATGAAGATAACGCAGGATGTGCGCGACTACGCCGAGAAGCAGGGGATCTCCGCTGAGCAAGGATTGGCACGTGGGCTTGAGGATAAAGCGCGTGAGTTTAAAGCCAGTGGTGGAGAGCTGTATCTGCAAAAGGAGCTCCCATAATGGAGTCCTCGGTAGGAGGGAGGCCGTGCGTGCTCTCAGTGGCTGGGTTTGACCCCAGCGGCGGGGCAGGTGTGCTTGCTGACTGCAAGACCTTTGAGGCCTGCGGGGTCTACGGGTTTGGAGTATGTTCAGCGCTCACCTATCAAAACGACACTGAGTTTAAAGGGCTGCGCTGGATTTCAGCCGATGAGATCGCAGCGCAGCTTAGGCCCTTGGCCAGCAGATTTGCGGTGCAGTGGGCCAAGATTGGGATTATCGAAAATCTGAGCGTGCTTTCTGCGGTCATTAAAGAGCTTCAGGCGCTTTGGCCATCTATCTGTATTGTGTGGGATCCGGTTGGTGCGGCCAGTGCTGGGTTTACCTTTCACACGGACTTCGATCGAAGTGAGCTTGTCGCAGTGCTTGAGGAGCTTGCACTTGTAACGCCGAATATCCCTGAGCTTTCACTGCTGGGAGGGGAGGGGGAGCCGCTTCAGGCAGCTGCACGGCTGTCTTCGCATGTATCAGTCCTTTTAAAAGGTGGGCATGCGGCGGGGCAGGTGGTGACCGACCTTTTGTGCGTTGATGGCAAGGTTACTGGCTTCTCCTCGACCCGGATTCCACATGCCAGAAAACACGGCAGCGGCTGTGTGCTCTCGGCCGCTATCGTAGCCGAGCTTGCAAAGGGCAGCACTCTGCAAGAAGCCGTCACGAGAGGGCGGGAATATATCCGTGCATTTTTGAAAAGTAACCCAAGTGAGCTTGGGTTTCACAGCACTTCACAGAGTCTCGCTCCCAGTGGCGTAGGGGGTGTCGCATGAAAGAGATAGCAAGCGTACAGTTTGTAACCCAGCCGGTTACAAATCTTAGCTACCCAGAGCTTGTTGAGAAGGTGTGCGCTGCTGGAGTGCGCTGGGTGCAGCTTAGGCTTAAAGGGGTAAGCTTTCTTGATTGGGTAGGAATTGCACGCTCAGTAAAGTTTGTGTGTCAGCGCCACGGAGCAGCGCTGATTATCAACGACAATCCCTATGTTGCCAAAGAGGTGCGTGCTGATGGGGTACACCTAGGGCAAAAGGATATGGACCCGGTTGAGGCCAGAAAACTTTTAGGAGCTCAGAGCATTATTGGAGGCACTGCCAATACGCTGGAGCAGGCATTGGCCTTGTCGATGAAGCAGGTGGATTATATCGGCCTTGGACCGCTTCGGTTTACCAGCACCAAAGAGGAGCTAAGCCCGGTGTTAGGTGTTGAAGGGGTGCAGCAGGTGATTGAAGGGTTGCGTGCCGGCCAGGTGAATACCCCGGTTGTAGTAATTGGCGGGATCGAAAGCGCAGATCTGCCACTTCTAAAGCGCCACGGAGCGCACGGGGTGGCGGTATCTTCTGCTATTACCTCAAAGCTTGATAATCTTTCAGTGACGATAGGGGAGTTTTTGTCGGTATGAGTGAGCTTATAATTGCAGGGCGGTCTTTTTCGTCGCGCCTGTTCCTAGGCACAGGAAAATTCTCCTCACCACAGGTGATGCGTGATGCGGTGGTGGCATCACGCAGCGAGCTTGTGACGGTGGCTTTAAAGCGGGTGCGTCTTTCCGGTGAGAGTGATGAATTGGTGAGCGCTTTGGATCTGCCAGGTGTGCAGCTATTGCCTAACACCTCTGGGGCGCGCACCGCGCGAGAGGCAGTGCTAGCTGCAAAGCTTGCGCGCGAAGCACTAGGCACGAACTGGCTCAAACTCGAGATTCATCCCGACCCGCGCTACCTAATGCCCGATCCAATTGAAACTCTTGAGGCGGCCCGTGAGCTCGTGAAAGATGGTTTTATAGTACTTCCATATATTCATGCTGATCCAGTATTAGCAAAGCGGCTTGAAGATGTTGGAGTGGCTGCAGTCATGCCGCTTGCAGCTCCGATCGGGAGTAATGCTGGGCTTTCGATGCGCTCGATGATTGAGATTATCGTTGAGCAGGCTTCGGTGCCGGTGGTGGTGGATGCAGGTCTGGGTGCTCCGTCGCATGCTGCGGCAGCACTTGAGGTTGGAGCGGCGGCGGTTCTGGTAAATACTGCGATCGCCGCAGCAGGGAATCCGGTGCAGATGGCCGAGGCGTTTAAGGGCGCTGTGGTGGCTGGAAGGCAAGGGTATGAGGCTAAACTTGCTCCAACACTCAGAGCCGCTCAGGCCTCTAGTCCGCTGACCGCATTTTTGTAAGGTAGTTTCCCCCAAGGGCGAGGCAATCACCGTGAGTTTTCTCTCTGTATACAACCGCTATAGCTGGGATGAGGTGACAGCCCTAATCGCCTCGCGTACGGCATCACATGTAGAGGCAGCGCTTTCAAAACCTGGGCGTGGCAGTGTCGAGGACTTTGCTGCTCTTATTTCGCCCGCGGCGCGGCCATACCTTGAGCAGATGGCGCAGCTAAGTCATGCGCTTACGGTGAAACGCTTTGGCCATACGATGCAGATGTATGCGCCGCTGTACCTCTCAAATGAGTGCCAGAATATCTGCACTTACTGTGGGTTTAGTTTTACCAATAAAATTGAGCGCCTCACTCTCACTAATCAGCAGATCAGCGCTGAGGCCGATGCCGTTAAAGCACTTGGGTTTGATCATCTCTTGGTGGTTACCGGTGAGGCGCCCAAAAAAGTTGGGATGGCGTACTTTAAAGATGCGCTCTCGCTTTTAACCCCAAAGTTTTCGCAAGTTTCCTTTGAGGTGCAGCCGCTTGAAGAGGATGAGTACCGCGAATTAAGAGCCGCGGGGGTTACTGCAGTGCTGGTGTATCAAGAGACCTACCACCGCGAGACCTACAAAACTCACCACCCCAAGGGGAAAAAATCGAATCTTGAGTATCGCCTAGAAACCCCGGATCGATTGGGCAGAGCGGGGATACACAAAATTGGACTCGGTGCGCTTTTAGGCCTCGAGGATTGGAGGGCAGATAGCTTTTTCACAGCGCTTCATCTGGCGTATCTTGAGCGCACCTACTGGCGCACGAAGTATTCGATATCTTTCCCGCGCCTTCGTCCAGCTGAAGGGGTGCTAGAGCCCAAGGTGGTGGTAGAAGATAAGGATTTAGTGCAGCTTATCTGCGCCTACCGGATTTTTAATGAAAATGTAGAGCTCTCCCTTTCGACTCGAGAGAGCGCGTGGTTTAGAGACCATGCCGTAAAGCTAGGGGTCACCACTATGAGTGCTGGCTCACGCACCGACCCAGGGGGGTATAGCACCCACAAGTCAGCGCTGCGCCAGTTTGAGATCAGTGACGAGCGCCCACCCGCTGAGGTTGCCCAGATGCTAAAAGCAAAAGAGATTGAGCCGCTTTGGAAAGATTGGGAATCGGTGTACAGCGCGGTGCCTTTGGCTGCCTCGGGGATGTAGCGCATGACCCTTAGTAGTGATGAGCTCACAAGATACGCTAGACACCTCTCACTTTCTGAGGTGGGCCGCGAAGGACAGGAGCGGCTTAAAGCTGCTTCGGTGTTGGTGTTAGGGGCCGGAGGGCTTGGGTGCCCGGCACTTATGTACCTTGCTGCCGCTGGAGTGGGAAGGATAAGAATCGTCGATTTTGACCGGGTGGATGAATCAAATCTGCAGCGGCAGGTGTTATTTCGCCACAGCGACATAGGCACCCCAAAAGCGCTTGCAGCTGCAAAGGCGCTTGCGGCGCAGAATCCTTTGATTACGATTGAGCCGTTTGTGGAGCGGTTTTCTGCGGCGAATGCGCTGTTACACCTTGAGCAGTGCGATATCGTTGTTGATGGCACAGACAACTTTGCTACCCGCTATCTTATTAACGATGCCTGCGTAGTAGCCGGAAAACCATTTGTCTCAGGTGCTCTTGAGCGTTTCTCGGGGCAGGTGGGGGTGTTTAATCTTCGCGGCGTCGATGGCAGCTTTGGCCCCACCTACCGCTGCCTTTTTCCAGCACCACCTGCCCCAGAGGATGCGCCAAGCTGCGCTGAAGCTGGGGTGCTCGGCGTGCTACCTGGTATCATCGGCACATTGCAGGCTACTGAAGTACTCAAGATTATTTTAGGGCTTGGGGATATTTTATCTGGCCGACTGCTCTTATTCGATGCGCTTTCGATGCACTGGCGCGCCCTTGCGGTGAAGCGACATGAAGCGGTAGTTTCATCGACAAAGCTTTTAACCGATAGTGAGTATCAGTTTTTTTGCACCGGAGACCGCATGACACAGATTCCACAAATTACCCCCAAAGAGTTGCACGAACGGCTCTCCAAAGGAGAGGCTATCACCTTGATTGATGTGCGCGAGCCCGATGAGCGGGAGATAGCCAACATCGGTGGCGAGCTCATACCGATGAATACAGTTCTTGATAATCTTACCAAAGTGCCGCGCACAGGCACTGTTGTTGTCTATTGCCGCAGTGGTGGCCGAAGCCAGCGAGTATGCGAAGCGCTTGCCAAGGAGCAAGGCTATACGAATCTTATTAACCTGCGCGGGGGTGTGCTGGGCTGGGCGGATGAGGTGGATTCGAGTTTGACGAAGTATTAAGCCACCTACGAGCGTTTTATTACCTCGACTTCAATGTCCGGTTTTTTCTTACAGCCGCATCCTCCAGTACCACATCCGGCTGTTCCTTTCTCTGCGCGCAGGTCTCGAGCTATGTTGCGTAGCTTGCGAAGCAAGAAGATGACAGCAAGAAGAAGAATTGTAAGTGCGATAATCCGTTGCATACTATGAGTATACCTGAGCCAGCCCGCTTTTTCCACAACGCGGGGCCTGGTCAGTAATCATCGGCGGTTAGAGTGCTGCAAGATACCTATAGATTTTTTCATACCCTTTAATCGCCTCAGCAATCTCACCGCGGGTAATGAACTCAAAGTCGGTGTGTGCTCTGTTTATTGATCCGGGGCCATACAGCACCGACTTTGCACATAGTGGCGCAAAAAATTGTATATCGGAGCAATAGGAGACCACTGATGAGGCGATTCCGGGTACCTCGATAAGCTCAGTGCACGGCACATCATACACCACTGAAAGCTCTCCGTCGCCGCAGACTTTCGTTAGTTTTGCAATTACCTCGGAGTTGGGGGTGACGGTGCGGATAAGTCCGTGCAGGGTAGCATGAGCAGAGACGACATTCGCGCTCACTCCGCCGTCGAATCGCCCGATATTGATAGTGGCGCTACCAAAAATCTCCGAGTGGCCGAAATCAATCTCTGAAAGCTGAGCGCCGAGCTGCAGTGCTGCGCGGTTGGCATCCTTTCCAAGCTCTGGATACCCGGAGTGGCATGAGGTGCCGCTAAACTGAAGAGTGAAACCGACCGCACCCTTATGGGCCTTTGCGATTAAACCTTCAGTCGGCTCGCCATTAATAATAAATTGTATTCCTGCGCCGCGTAGCTGCTCACTGGCAGCGCGCGCACCGATGCCGTCCTCTTCTTCGCCAACGACGAATAGAAGTCCAAAATCACGCTCGCCTTTATCAAGAAGATTATGAGCCGCTGCAACCATTGTGGCGGCAAGACCTTTGGCATCGCAGGCGCCGCGACCAGTTAATTTCTCACCTTCAAGGATTGGGGAGAAAAGACTCTCGGGCGCTGGCACTACATCAAGATGGGTAGTGAAAATTATCTTTGGGGTACCAAACTGCACCCATAGATTATCCCGAGTGGGTGTGACGGGTAGAAGCTGTGGGTTCCACCCCCAGCGCTTCATCTCCTCGGCAAGGTATGACACAACACCACGCTCCTCCCCCGAGAGAGAGCGAAAAGTTATAAGCTCTTTTGTAAGAGCGATTGTCGCGAGCGCATCTACCTGCATTAGAGATCCCCAGCCTTCTCCGTCTTAAGAAGCGAGAGGAATATAGCAGGTCTTTTGAGCTTCTAGTACTGCTATACCTGATTGCAGCCAGTTGGTTTAGCGGGTAATTTCTAAGCGGACTCTGGGTAGCCATCAAGTCGTGCAGCAAGGGAACGATATGCAAAACTCACAGATAAAAATTGGTATCGGCCGCACCCTCACTGCTCAGTCTGTGTATGCTGTTGCAATGGGCAGGGCACAGGTGGTGCTCGATAGGGCTACGAGCAAGATTCTTAAAGCTCGGCGTGCTCAAATTGTTGCGTATGTTGAAAAGCAAGGAGAGCCAGCCTATGGGTTTAACCGTGGGTTTGGGCACAATGTCGATATAAAGGTCCCAAATACACTGCTTGCAGAGCTGCAGCGAAATCTGATTCGCTCACATAGTAGCGGAGTGGGGGCACCTTTACCGCAGGAAGTCGTGCGCGCTGCCATGCTGTTGCGTGCCAATTCACTTTCCCTGGGTGCAAGTGGTGTGCGGCCTGCGGTGGTAGAGAAATTGCTGCAGTTTCTTAATGCCGGCATCACCCCGATGGTGCCGGCCTATGGGTCAGTGGGGGCAAGTGGTGACCTAGCGCCGCTTAGTCATATTGCGCTTGCGTTAATGGGGGAGGGCCACGGCTATGACTCAAAGAAGAGTGCTGCTGAGCCCATCAAGAAGATCCTCAAACGGCGAAAGATTGCTCCATTAACATTAGAGATGAAAGAGGGACTGGCATTAAACAATGGTGTGCAGGTATCGACAGCCCTTGGGCTGGTTGCAGCGCTTAAAATGCGAGAGCTTTTAAAGGTAGCGGTGGCAGCGACTGCGCTTACGAATCAGGTGATGCTTGGGAGTGACAACGCCTATGACGCAGAACTCCTGAAGCTACGTCCCCATCCAGGGGCCCAGGTGGTGGGGCGGTGGCTTAGAGCGCTGATCAAGGGCTCTCCGCTGCGCACGGCGCATGCACCGTATGAGGTGGATGGAGAGATTCAAGATCCGTATAACTTGCGCTGTGCACCGCTGGTCCGTGGCGCCTGCGCTG
>JBILUF010000103.1:0-7683 GCA_044371155.1 Bdellovibrionota bacterium | reverse complement strand
GCTTTTGTTGGGGAAGCCGAATTCATGGCAAACGCAGAACTCTGCTCTTTTTGCTTGCTGCCCTTTTGCTGTTTTTTGTGGGCCATGACCTTGATGGCTCTATGCATTGGATCGTGATGTCCCTTGGGGGGGTCTCGCTTGCCGCTGGGCATCTTATCAATCGTCGCCTCTGCCGCTCGTGTGAACAGTGTCACGATCACTAAATGAGCTCTCAGGAAAGAGAGCTTGAATATCTTCCTTTAAGACTTTTTCCCCGAGACTTTTTCACCCACGACGTAGTGGAGGGTGTTTAGCGAGCGCGCAGTGCTACTGGGGGGTAGCCTGGTCTTTTCATGAAGATGAAACGTCCAGGCTAGTAAGTGCACGGATGCACTTACAAAGCCGGAGCTTTCGCGACGGATTTGGTTACTGCGTTTTGTAGGCGAGGATTGGGGCCCTCAACAAAACGTAGTAACGGAGAAAGCCGGTAAGGAGAGCCGGTTTTCGACCATATTTCACGGCGAGTAAAGCGAGCTTCGTGAAATATTCGGGTTAGCCTGGTGGCTCCACCAGTTTGCGCGCTATCCTCTAAGATGCTTTGACCAGCAGATTGTCATCTCCTGTCTGGCAGAGCTCTCAGCTGGTTCAAATGTTACCAATAGCTCGTCGGGACTACTCTCAGTGGTTACCAAAAATTTACAGGCATCCATCGGAGATGCTGCGCCCATGTAATTAACGCTGAGCCCGAATGAGTATGCCAATCCATACAGCGTCTTCCGCATGTCGAATTGTTCCATGCCCAGAAAGTTGCCCCAGTCATGGAGTAGAGAATGATACCTCTGCAACGGTCCCTGCGCTTGAAGACGCGCATTTATCTCATCTCCTAGTGCCGCAAAGTGCCACAGAGGACTTATGCTAACATTGCTCGCTGGTTTTACCTCTGCCCCATTGAGAACGATAGACGGGAGCACGACATGGGAGCTCTCCGCAATAGATGCTAGGAACTGCACCGTCGCCGCGCGCTCTGGTCCCGGGACAAAAAACTGATAATCGCCATGCTGTATAGTTTGTGGCAGCGGGGTATACGGCTCTTGGCCGAGCCTTGAGTACGGGCGGGTCGCTCCTGGTAGGGATATTATCCCGATTTGACCTGGAAGTTTTCCGGTTTCTCGAGCAAGCTTTAATAGCTCCTCAGTTTTTTCGAGGTGGGGTGCGGTCATGCTGTCACGCAACGGGCTCCTTGGAGCAAGAAAAAGCTTGGAGCTGCCTCGTTTCTTTAGGTAGATCTCTGATGCCATTTGCAGGAGGTCGCTTTGTATGCATCCGCTGGGGTGCTCGATCTCAATATGACCGGCGATACGGTCGATGGTGACTGAGTTCGCCTCCTTCAAGAGTTTAATCAGAGCCCCCGTTCGCTCTATCGCTTGGAGAAATGCGGTGCCCTCGCAATGTAATCTCGGTAGAGGATTAAACTGTCGTAAGTTAATTGGCGACTCGCTTGGGGCGAGTGGTTTTGCCGGGGCGAGTGGCTGCGCCGGGGCGAGTGGCTTTGCCTCGGAGGGGGCTAGGAATTTAGTAATAAATGCACGGACCGACACGGCCTTTGGTATAACATATGGATCCCGAATGACAAGCGTATTTATGTGTGGAAATCTGGACTTGATGTTTCGGACAGTGGCAGATGAATTCGGAACGAGATTTCTACAGCCTGCCCAGGGATGGGCAGGCCGCCTCGAGCGAGTCCAGGAAGGACAAGCGAGAGGAGATAACAACAGACCTCGCTTGGAAAATTCAATCTGATCGGACATTAACCGTCAGATCAAGCCACAACTACTGCAATGTATGAGTTGCGATAGCTTGAGAGGGTGAATTGTCTCACCCGCATCCAGGGAACTACTGTTCAAGAGTAGTGCTGCACTGTCACTGACAGCGTTCGCACACCCCAAAAAACTCTAGGGAGTGGCTTGTTACTTTAAACCGAAAGCGCTTAAAAATATCCGCTTCTAGCGCATCAAGATCATTGTGCATCTCCATGCAACGAATCGCCTTGCAAGAGGTGCAGATTATATGATGGTGATGATCGTGTTCACCAAGCACCTCATACCGCTTTTTCCCATCAAGCAGATCAATCTCGCGCACTAGTTTTTCACGCTGCAAAAAGTCTATCTCGCGATAGACTGTAGTCTTGTTGACTGCCAGGGAGCGGCGATTAAGAGCTGAGATCAGTTCCGCTGCAGCCAGCGGCGTTTTGGCTCGACACAGAATATCAAGCATGGCGCGGCGCACCTTGGTCATACGGTGACCGCGTTCCTTGAGTGTTTCTAAGAGGAGATCTGAATTAGCCATACGCGGGTCAGTATATAGCAAGCCCAGGAGGTGTAAACTCGTCCCGCGCCGCACCAATCCGCCGAAAGTCTTTTGTAAATCTGGTGGTTTAGCCCTAGAATAAAAGCACTATGGCCGACCTAGACCTCTCTCAGTGCCTCGTCATTGGAATCTCCTCTCGGGCTCTTTTCGACCTTGAGGAGGAGAACCAGGTGTATGAAAAGCTGGGGGTCGAGAAGTATCGGGCATATCAGCTTGAGCGGGAAGATGAGGTGTTAAAGCCCGGCACAGCGTTCCACCTGGCGGAGGCACTGCTGCGGCTTAATGCCGGGAGTGCCAAGCGGCGGGTGGAGGTGATTGTGATGTCCCGCAACACTCCGGATACAGGACTTCGGATATTAAACTCAATTCGGCACTATGGCCTCGATATATCTCGCGCCGCCTTTGCAGGAGGCGGATCACAGTCGCCCTATCTTGAGGCGTTTGATGTAGATCTGTTTCTTTCAAAATCCGAGCACGATGTGCAGGCGGCAATCGATGCAGGATTCCCTGCCGCGCTCATCTATGATCCGCCCGAGGGCTTTGACTCTAAAGTTGATGAGATTCGGATCGCTTTTGATGCTGATGCCGTAGTGTTCTCGGATGACTCTGAGCATATCTATCGCGAGCATGGACTTGAGGCATTTTCCTCGCATGAGGCTACTCATGCGCATACTGCGCTGGCTGAGGGGCCGATGGCAAAACTTTTAAAAACCCTGGCATTAATCCAAAAAGAGGGTAGCTCCGCGCACCAAGGGGTGCGTATTGCAATCGTTACTGCGCGCGGCAGCCCGTCACATGAGCGGGTAATCCGGACTTTACGCGAGTGGAATGTCCGGGTGGATGAGGCCTTTTTCCTTGGAGGGCTAAGGAAGAAAGGGGACATTCTAAAGGCATTCGGGGCGCATATCTTCTTTGACGATCAAGATGTGCATCTGGTGTCGGCGCGCAAAGTCGTGCCATCTGCGCGGGTGCCGTATAAGACTAGCTCGCCTCTTCGAAAGAAGGCGCAAAAGTAGTGCGCACGTACGACGCTGGTTAGGCTGTTGGCGCTGGCGCTGATCGTGGCTCCACCCGGGCAAAAAGTGGGGTGGGCTGAGAAATCTTTATCCGCTGCAGGAGTGCCCCGAGCTCAGCGCGCGGCTCGGAGGGCCAACGGTCAAGCTCCACCCCAAGCATGCCTTGAAGTCTCTCTATGGTATCTGGGATCACCGGTTTAAGGAGTGTGGCCATGCTAAGGATCACATAGAGGCAGTTTGTCATCGTGAGTACAAACTCCGGGGCACTTTTATCCTTAATGCTCCAGGGCGCTTTGACGGTGATGTACTTGTTTCCAAATGCCGAAAGCGAGAGCGTAGTTTCAATCGCCTCGCGTAAGCTACACTGCCCAAATGCAGCCTTAGCTTTAGCGATGTGAGCATCGACCTCAGCAAGGATCTCAGGCTCTAGTACTGCTGAGTCAAACTGAGCGATCTTCTCAGAGAGCTTAAGGCAGCGGTTGATAAAGTTTCCCACATTACCAATCAACACCGAGTTTGTCTTAGTGATGAAGTCATCCCAGGCAAAATTGGCATCGGCATGCTCAGGATTAATTGAAGCCATATAGAACCGCACGGGGTCGAGCCCGTACTGCTCTACAATCTCGCGGGAATCAACGATCACTCCACGGCTCTTAGAGAATTTCTGTCCCTCTAGATTTAGAAACTGGTTGATAGCGCAGTTATCTGGGAGGTGCAGCGTTTCATCATACGAATGAAGCTGCCCGGGCCAAAAAATAGTGTGGAATACGAGATTGTCTTTCCCCATGAAGTAGACATGTTCAGCCTCGGGGTCTTTCCAGAACTGTTCCCACGAACGCCCCTGCACTTGCTCGGCCCACTCAATCGCTGCCGAGAGGTAGCCAATCACTGCATCAAACCAGACATAAATTCTTTTGTGCTCGTGGTGGTCGATAAGCTGCTCTTTGGGGATGCGGTCAGCGGGGATTTCTACCCCCCATTCAAGATCACGGGTGATAGCCCGTGGCTGGAGCCCCTCTTTGAGCCACTTTAAGGTTTCGCTTCGGATCCATGGCCGCCAGTTGCTGGAGGTTTTTTCGAAGTAGCCCGTAAGGAATGGCTGAAGCTTGGGCCAGTCGATAAAGTAATGCTCGGTCTCCTTTAGTTCCACCGGGCTTCCGGTGTTGCGGCTCAGCGGATTAATAAGCTCACCTTCTTTAATGGGCGCGGTGCATTTATCGCACTGGTCGCTGCGCGATTTTGTGTCTCCACAGAACGGGCAAGTGCCCTCGACATATCGGTCGGGCAGAAAACGGTTTTCTTGCGCCGAGAAATACTGCTGCGTCTTGCCTTTGGTGAGCAGGTTTTTCCTCAGCATCGCCAGGAAAAACTCCTGTGTCACTCGGCGGTGATTCTCGGTTGCGGTGAGGGTGTAATTATCAAAGCTAAGCTTCAGGAGGGAAAAAAGTGCTACATTACGCGGGTGATACTCAGCGATAAGCGCTTCGGGGGTAATCCCACGCTTGTCAGCCTCCACGGTGATAGGGGTGCCAAAGCAGTCGGAGCCTGAGACCATCAGCACCTGGTTTCCCAGGAAGCGATGGAAGCGGGCGAAGATATCAGAGGGGAAGAGGTAGCCAGCAAGATGCCCAATGTGTAGGTCGCCATTTACGTAGGGCCAGGCGACACCGATGAAGATATTTTTTGGTTTCATAGTTGGGATTCGAATATCCGCTCTCTGTGGTGGTAAAGTCAATTGGGGCCAAGCTGTGCTGTGTTTTCACCCTTCCGGTGGACGGTTCGCAGCCGCGGCAGGTATATGAAGGTGATAACAATATTTACGAGAGCGCCGCAGGCTACCGTAAAAGGGGCGCTAACTGCCTGAGCGATGGCTCCTGCAATGAGGCCGCCAAGCGGCATCATGCCAAAAAAGGCTGTACTGTAGAAACTCATCACCCGGGCACGCTTATCATCATCAACGATGCTCTGAAGCACTGCATTGCATCCGGCCATAAGGGTCACCATGCTAAAGCCGGTTATAAAGACCCCTATGCTAGCAACCCAGACTGATGGCGCAAACGCCAGGAGGGCGAGTCCCACTCCGGCACATGCTGGCATCGGGGCGATAGCCCGCCCGAGATCGGTATCCCGATCTCTTGCTGCAAGGAATAGGGCACCCACAAATGCGCCGAGCCCTGAGATCGCCATCAGCGCCCCAAAGAGCTCCGGACCGCCGTGTAGAATGTCACGGGCAAACACCGGAAGGAGTGATATCTGAGGGGTGCCAAACAGAGAAAACAAAGAGATTACTCCCAGAATGTACCGAATAGGTTTTGAGTGTAGGGAGTACGTTACTCCTTCAGCCATGGCGGAAAATAATGATTTGGATGGCTGTGGGATGTAGGCGGAATAGTTTTTGATAAGAGTTAACGAGATGAGCACGGCGGCATAACTCAATGCATCGATTAAGAAACAGAGTCCCTCGCCCGAAATCGCTACCAGAACGCCGGCGATGGCCGGGCCCACCAAGCGCGAGCCGTGAAACATCGCTGCATTCAGCGCGATCGCGTTGGATAGATCGCGCCGATCTTGCACGAGCTCCGAGAGTAACGACTGTCGCGCCGGCGCATCAAATCCGTTGACTAACGCCTGAAATATATTGAGAGCGATTATTTGCGCCACCGTGACCTGTCCTGAGAGGGTCAGCGCTGCGAGCAGAAGTGACTGCAGCATCGAGAGCGCTTGCGTCACGAGCATCAGCTTGCGGCGATCGACTCGATCGACCAGAACTCCAGCAAAAGGCCCCAACAAAGCGGTGGGAAATTGTCCGCTAAATAGCACCAATCCGAGCAAGAACTCGGAGTTGGTGAGCCTATATACCAACCAGCTCGAGGCTACTCCGGTGATCCAGGTGCCGATAAGCGAGATGCCCTGACCAAAGAAGTAGAGCCTTAGGTTGGGGGAGGAGAGAGCTCTAAGCGCATGCCTAAATTTGGCGATCAAAGCTTTCTACCCTCTATCGTTGCGTTTTGCCGCTAATCTCTGAAGCTCTAGCGTCCCAGCTCACGCTCCCGCCACCAATCATCTGAGTGCAGATCATTTCGTGAATCCTTGGGGGCTACCGCTTTGCGGCGCGGCTCACTCTGCTCGTTTGGTGTTGCGCCGTAGGTATCACTGAGCTCCTGTGAGCCTTGCAGGATCTGATCGAGACCTTTTCCTATTTTCTCGGCGGGGCCTTCAGGCTTTTGCTGTGCACACCCCGTTAGTAGACCGAAACTCAGTGCGATAGTAAGGTAGTAATGTTTCATCGATTCGTGCTCCAAACAGCAGAGCCGTTACTATAGACCTGTTCAATTGAGACCAAAAGCTCTTGATTAGAGACTATCCTAGTAGCCGCAACCTTGGTGGCCTATATGTTGGCTCTGACTACTGCAGATCGTGTATTGAGAACTTCCCTCCAGATGGCAGTGGGCAGGTGTTGGTGGAGGATGTCTTGGCGCAGTCTTGGAATTCTAGCAGCTCAAATCGAAGCTGATTAAGGATCTGTTCATCACTGGTAGGCTCAGCGATGAACGGTCGAAACTCACGGAATAGGTAGTTCACCAACTGTTCAAATTCAGTGATCGATAGGCGGGTGTGGGGCAGTGAGAATATTCGGGTTACGGTGGTGATCTCGATTCCGGAGCCACGGCTTACCTCATGCCGCGTTGGCGCAGCCCCTTTCTTAAAATGACTGAGCCGAGTGAGGATCTGCTGCAATCGTAGGTTCATAAAGGCGACCGATATAACCCTTGAGAAGAGAGGGTCGGTGTAAAACCTTTAAACCTTTATGATTGTGGGCGCATTTTTATCCGCACAGGCTGCTGATTCTCTCGTTTTTTCAGGCGGTTATGCGCGCACTTCGGGGGCCTAAGTGAAAACTCTTTGCCGCCAGTGGCCTGGTGGGGGTATCCTTCAGCCCATAAGTTCTAACTGATTGTTTATACTTAGGGAGCAGACATGCAGGGCTTGAGATCTAAATCCTATATCGGCGCGGTGGCGGCAGTGGTTTGTGCGTTTGCATTCGTTGCCTCTCCTACTGTTTCGCATGCTGAGGATATCAACGAGATCTTTAAGCGAGTAAATGAGTTCGTCACGCAGAAGAACTATCCTAAGGCGCTTGAGGAGCTTAACTGGGCCAAAAAAGAGATTGAGAAGATGAACTCCTCATCGCTTACCTCGTTCTTTCCCGACTCCCTCGCTGGATTTACTGGGGCAAAGGCTGAGGTAAGCAATGCGCTTGGGATGACTAATATCTCTCGCAGATACTCTAAGAGTGAGAAATCCGTGAATGTTTCCCTCA